>JAWAYL010000001.1:0-72444 GCA_038818725.1 Thermoplasmatota archaeon
AGAACATTGGAAATAAGAAGATAAAGAGGGTTTATGGAGATGGAGCCTGTGATATGAGAGAGAATTTTAATTATTTGAATAGCGAAGAAATAGAGCCTGCAAGGGCGTTCTTATCAGGAGTTAAAAGAATATTTGGAGAAACAACTAAAACAAAGACTAAAAAAGGAAAATTTCAGGAAGTAAAAATGAAATTTGTGTTTTATAATGTGTTAATCAGTTTGTAAAATTAATCTTCTTTTCCCATGAATTAGTGAAAAGAACCTTTCACTAATTGTTCAACAAAGCACAGAAGCACCAAAACTTTTTATGGTGACAGAAAAGCCGGTTCCAGCAAATTTAATAAAAAAATTAAGAAAAGCAAAAGGAGTTATGGGGGCAACTGTTTATTAAAAATTTTTAAGAGATGCTTTTATTAATCCATCAAAAAGGGGAGATGGCTTAAGCGGGCGGGATGTAAATTCTGGATGGAATTGAGAAGCTATGAAATAAGGATGAGATGGCAACTCTATGATTTCAACTCTTCTTCCATTTTCAGCAAATCCAGAGAAAACAATTCCATTTTTTTCAAGTATTTCAAAATAATCTGGATTTATTTCATAGCGGTGGCGATGCCTCTCATAAACTTTTTTTCTTCCATAAATTTTATAGGCGAGAGTATTCTCTTTTATAACTACTTCATATTCTCCAAGCCTCATTGTCCCACCCATCTTATCTACACTTCGCTGCTCTGGTAACAATGTAATTATAGGATGCTCTGTATCCTTATCTATTTCCAATGAATTGCATTTGAGCCCTATCACATTTCTCCCATATTCCACAACAGCAAGCTGAAAGCCAAAACATATTCCTAAAAAAGGTATTTCATTTTCTCTCGCAAAATTAATTGCCTTTATTTTTCCCTCCGCCCCCCTCACGCCAAACCCGCCTGGCACAAGAATTCCATCAACTTTTTCAATGGCATTTGCTCCTCCTTTTTCAAGCTCTTCTGCTTCAATCCATCGAATATTTACTTTTGTGCTGTTTTTTGAGCCCGCATGATGAAATGCTTCTATTATGCTCAGATATGAATCTGCAAGATGAGTATATTTTCCAACAATTGCTATGCTTACTTCATTTTCTGCATTCTTTATTTGCTCAACAAAATTTTCCCAATCTTTGAGATTTGCTTCCTTATATGGGATGTTAAATCTTTTCAGGATGTAAGAAGGGAGCCCCTGTTTTTCTAAGAGAAGAGGTATCTCATATATGCAACTTACATCTGGCGAAGAGAATACTCCCTCAACTGGCACATTACAAAAAAGAGATATTTTTTCTTTTGTTTCCTTAGTTAGTTCAGCATTGCTTCTGCCAACTATAATATCTGGATTTATTCCTATTGCTCTTAATTCTTTAACGCTATGCTGTGTGGGCTTTGTTTTCTGCTCACCCACAACTTTTAAAACAGGAACAAGAGTTGTATGCACAAATAAAACATTTTCTCTCCCTTCTTCTATATATAGTTGCCTCATTGCTTCAAGAAATGGCATTGATTCTATATCTCCTACAGTTCCTCCTATTTCAATAAGACAAAAATCTGCCTGGCTTTCTTTTGCAACCCTCCTTATCCATCCCTTTATTTCATCTGTAATATGGGGGACAATCTGAACAGTTTTTCCTAAATATTCTCCTTTTCTTTCTTTCTCGATAACATTTTTATATATTTTTCCGGTAGTTATGTTGTTATCTCTTGTAAGATTTATATCCAAAAATCTTTCATAGTTTCCTAAATCAAGATCAACTTCTCCTCCATCAGAAAGAACAAAAACTTCTCCATGCTGATAAGGATTCATTGTTCCCGCATCACAGTTTATGTAAGGATCTATCTTTATTGCAGTAACATTATACTCTCTACTTTTTAAAAGTAAGCCAATTGAGCTTGTGATTATTCCTTTTCCTAAACCAGATAAAACACCTCCAGTTATTCCAATATACTTAGGCATATCCATAATAAAAAATAGGTTAAAAGAATTTGCGTTTATGCAAAAATTTCTATACAATTTTTGAGGCAGATACAGATTTACAATTTTTAAATCTGTTTTTTTGTTGAAATAAATTATTGACCAACTTAAATTTTATCCAAAACTAAAATTTTTGTATTAATTTTAATACAAAAATGCAAAAAATTTCTATGCAATTTTTGAAAAATCAATGAATTTTAACAATTTTTGTAAATTTTGGATGTTTAAACCAGATATACTACACTTATAAGATTTTCAGTAACCCCATTTTGCAATTTTGTTAAAGCAACAAAATTTAAGGAAAGCAAGCATAGAGTTGTGTGGAAAATGCACTATCTCTACCTTTTCTTGGAATATCTGTTTCAAAACCAGCATGTTGCTTTATAAAGGAATTAAAATATTCATTTTTGTTTCTTAATTTTGAGTAATTTTCTCTGATGCTTTCATTTTCCTCCCACTTTTTCATCATTCCATTCCTATAATATGCACCAACCACTTCATATTCTCCTTTTCTGTAAAGAAATTTTAACTTCTCTTCTATGCTTGCATTAGGATTAAAACCTTTTTCTTTCCAATATTTACTATACCTTCTTTTGATATATCTTTCATCTCCTTTTTCGTTATATTTCCAACCCTCTTGAATTCTATAAAGAAATTCAATTCCATAATGACATTCAACAACAGAAATGTTATAGTAGGTTGCATATTTCCCATCTGCAGTAATATGTTTCAAGAAAATTCCTAAATCATTAAGCTTTTTTAAATGATATTCCATGAAATTTCCTTCATTTTCATTTATTTCCATATCTCTGAATGACAAAAATATTCCATTTGAATCTATTAGCAAATCCTTTTTCCATCCTTTTGTTTCGTAGTAATCATTGTATTCTGCTTCTTTTTCTCCTCTCTTAGCAGTGATTACAGTTGCATCTTCTATTAATTTTCCTTCCCAATTCTTTTTCAATTCTTTTACTATTTCTTTTACAACAGCATAGAAAATTTCTTCTATTTTTTCTGGCAAAAGATCATTTATGAAATGTCTTATTGTTTCATAAGAGGGAAGGTTTCCCGGATTAAATCCCAGATTTTCTGCAATTTCTTTATTTATAGTTATCAATCTATATCCTCTTTTAATTGATTTTATTCCTTTTAGCTTCATAAATATTACAAATTTTATCCTTGCATACACTGATTTCTTTATTCTTTCAAGTCTTGGAAACATTTGCTTTAGTGTTTGATCTAAGAAACTTAGTTCCAAATGAGAAAGAAATTCAGATGTTTCTACAGGGTTTTCTTTCGTTGGATTTATGAACAATGCTAGCGGGCATAGCATTTTCCTATCTCTTTTTCCAGAAAATTTCGATTACTTTTTATTATATTTTCTATTTCTATTTCATCCCATCCCATTTTTTTTCACCAAAAAAGGATGGGATTTTTTTATTTATTTTTTCGAAATTTTCAGAAGCAACGAATTATCTAAAAAATAGTTAGATTTTTATATTAGAAAGGCTAATCTGTATCCGCCTTGGAGTTATATCCACTTTTTACATGCGAATTTTCCCCTTTATGTTGCTGGATATAAGCCCGAAGGTGAGAAATAATTTTGGGTAAAATTTTTTAATTTGATTGCATATACATTTAGCCCCGGTGGTGTAGCGGTTATCATGTGGGCCTGTCGAGCCCACGACCCGAGTTCAAATTGCGGCATGCATGAAAATCTCGGCCGGGGCGTTCTTATCAAATAGAGAAATGAAAATATGTTTATAGATACGAAATGTGGATAAATCTTGGCCACGAAAGATACGATTGCATATGTATCTCAGATGAGATATTGAATTTTTCGAGGAAAGCTAACCTCTTTTTTATTTCCATTCTTCAATTAATTTTCCATCCCTTAATGAATAGAAAGAAGCAAGAGTAAATATTGAAGCAAGACATGCAAATACAAGCATTGATAGAACAAGAATTATAAACTGGCTTATCATCTTATATTCCATCAGTAATATCGGCAATCCCCCAGCAACAAGCGCAATTGTTGCTTCTAAAAGTGACGGTGTTTTTTTAGCAAGGGATGCCTTTATTGCCTGCAAACCGCTTTTGCTTTTTACCTCATCTCTAACTCTTTCTGTAATATGGCATGCAAAATCTATTCCTGAACCAATTGCAATTGATGCAACTGTAACTGTTGAGACATTTAAAGGAATATTAAAGGAGAAAAGCAATATTGGCTGCCAGAATACAAGAAATACTATTGGCAAAACGGTAAATGAAGCATATCTAAAAGAGCGATATATAATCAATAAAGTAAGATACACTGCAATCAATGAAATAAACATGAATTTAAATTGCTGATCCATTAACATTTCATTTATTTCAACTGTAATTGCAGATAAACCAGCGAGATTGCTTATTTCTCCATATTCTTTAACTTCTTTATTTATCTGCTCTATTATCTGATTTACTGTTGCAACAACTCTTTTTGTTTCCTCAACACTCATTACTGGCATTTCAACATACATTAATGATTTGCTATAATTTTTATTGATCATCATTACTTTATATTGCTCCGGCATTTTTTCGACAATATTTTTAGCTTCCTCTTTTGTATCTGGAAGTTTGTTATGGTTCAATCTTTTTATTACATCAACCACTGAATAAATAGATACATTTGCAACTCCTCCATTAATTATTTTTTCCATTTCATCTATTTTTTTTAGAAATTCTGGCTCAAGCAATCCTTCTTCTTTGCTTTTTATAAGAATTACACCGCTCTGTCCACTTTTGAATTTTTCAGAATATTCCATCATTACCAACATACTCCCCATTTTTTGAGGCATCATTTCCCATACAGAATTTCTTGTTTGCACGCTTGGTATAGAAACAATTGAAATAACTGAAATTAGAGCAATAATCAAAAAAATGTGCTTCCTGTATTTTGTCAAATTTGCGAGCTTCCCAAACTCAAGCCTTATCGCTTTTTTAGGTTTTAGCAAGACCAATAGGCAAGGAACAAGTATAATTGTTGCAATGAAGCAATATGCGACACCAATGAAGAATGCAAGCCCCATGTTGGCGATAGGCGGCATACTCGATGTGAGCAGGGAGGCGAAGCCAATGAGTGTTGTGATTGCAGATAAAAAAGTTGCCTTTCCTGTTGTGGAAATCATTTTTTTAATGCTTTCTTCCTCGCTTTTTGTTTCTATAAGTTCGAGATAGTGATTTATTACATGTAATGAATAGGAAATACCATATGCTGCAAGAAGTGGAATTACAGCTATTACAGTTGGAGCAAATTCTATTGGCATCAATCCCATTGTCCCGAAAGTTAAACCAATGCAGTATAGAACAGGTAAAACAGCTATTATTACTATTTTTAAATCTCTATGGAAAGAAAAAAGGACTATTGTTATAAATAAAAGAGAAAAAATTGAGATCGGATATATTCTTTCCATTATCCAGCTTATTGTTTCAGTGTATAAAGTAAGCATTCCTGTTGGATAAAATTTTGTGTTTGTTGTTGAGGTAGCAATAGGATAAACTTTTTCTTCAAGCAAAGAATTAACATCTATTCCTTTTTGAGTTGTAACTATTATAACACCATTTTTATTATCCTCTGATATTAGCATTCTTTTTATTTCATCTGGTATAAAATTTAGTAAAAAATTTACAGATAGCTGACTTTCTGGTATTTCATCTTTTCCGAAAATGGGAATATATGCATTTGTTGATTTTATTAGAGAAGAAATACTTGAAGTATAAACAATTCCATCTTCCATACCTTCTTTTGGATTCAAGGCATTTTCAACTGCATAAATTTCTTTTAGCGAAGAAATGCTTGTTATATTTGTTGAATTTATATATAGCATCAAGGAATCAATTGGCCATTCCTTTCTTATTTCCTCAAGCAATTTAACGCTTGGCTGATCAGAAGGCATATATACTTCAATATCTGGAGTAATTGTTACTCTTAAACCCTGTATTGAAATAATTACAGTAATTAGTGTAAATAAAGTAACTGTAATTTTTGGTCTTTTAAATAGATATTTAAACACCATTCATACCATTATCCTATTTTTCTATTTAAAATCTTTTTTTAATTGCAATTAAAATTGCTATCAATATAAATATAAGTTCAAATCCAGGTGTCTTTCCCTCGCCTTTTATTTCTATTATTTTGGTTGCTACTGTTTCTTCTCCATACCTATCTATCACTGTAAGCTTTACTGTATATTTTCCAGCTTTACTATATGCATGACTGGGGTTTGTTTTATTGCTTGTTGTTCCATCTCCAAAATCCCAATAGTAAGCAAGAATTCCATCTTCATCATTTGCTTCTGCTTTGAAGGAAATGCTTTCTTTAACATTTGATGTATTCTGGCAAATTATGCTCGCATATCCTTTCTTGTTTGTGTGTGGATTATAATTAGAATTTGTAAGGTTAATAACCAAATTGCTTGATATTTTAATTCCCTCCTCATCAATATTATCTCTATTTATCATTTTTTCAATCATTCCCTTATCAGAATTCCAGAGTAAAGTAGTATTTTCAAAATTCATTATTGGAACAGGATAGCCCATTACATCTATTGTTATTTCTCCTATAAAAGGAATATAATCAGATAATATTGTTGCAGTATTTCTTCCAGTATCTGTGCATCTAAATTTTAATTCAACAGGAATACTTTCTTCTGAACTTGCTGTAATATATTTTGCTGTGCAATTTGTCCACCACTCTTCGCCTTCATTTATTGGAAAGTTAAGGAAATTTAAAGGAGGAATATATAAAACTTTTGTTTCATTTGTTGCTGTTATTGTCTGATTTTTTAATCCAAAAGCATTTAGAACAATATCTGGCACACCTGGGGCATCAACAACAACATCTATCTTTACATCAGTCAGTAAATTACTTTCAGATACTGCAACTTCTTTAGTTGTAAGATATGTCTGCCCACTCGCAGTCACATTCATATTTATGTTCGCATACAGTCTATAAACTTTATCCTCATAAGGTAATTTTGCATTTATCAAACCACCTCCATTTATGTAACTGCTTACATCAAGCAGATAGCAAACAACTGGCGTATTGTTTAAAATCCTCAAAACAGTGTCATTTACATTCACTTTTACAATTATGGCTATTGTTAATTCTCCCTCTATGCTCATATTTATTGATTCATCGCTCATTTTTATTGAATAAGTCATGTCTCCTTTATAGTCCCACCCGTCGCCTATGCTCCAAGAAGGCTTTTCAATTGCATTTGCAAATGGTAGAACAAGCACAATAGCTAAAGCAAACCAGATTTTCATGTGTGTTTATTATAATACCCTATAAATTTTTTTTGATTATATCAGTATTTCCGCATGTGGAATAATAAATTGATGTTGTAAGCCTTTTACAACAACAATTTTTAGGAAATTTTTTGTTTTTCTCCAAAATAAATAACAATTACACAAGTTTATCTGAAATTTACTATATCTTACAAAATAATAGCGGAAGATAGTCCTGTAACTGAGGAAGAAAGAATAATAAAATAATTTCAATTGAATTATCATGTCGAGTATAATTTCCAGTGCATTTGCCTACTATAAATTCATCTTCAATTAAATCCTTCCATTCTTCTGTGTTATTGAGTTAACCTATCCTAATAAAATACCATAGATTGTACAAAAGAGATATGAAAAGGAAGAAAAAATATCTTATGATAAAATCAGCAGTTTTTGTTTTAACCATGAAATTATTTTCAGCATCTCTATAAAAATTCTCTATATTCCATTAATTTCTTTATTCTGTTTGTCTTTTCCATTGGTGCAATATATTTTAATCCGTGTTTTTCAACCACATTCAATACTTTCCTATCTGAAGAGAGACCTCTATCAAATAAAACTAAATCTATCATTAAACCATTTTTCAGCTATGCTAAGTAAATCATCAACCAGCTTATCTTTTCTTGAAAAAGGAGTTACTGGAAAACCATATAGGCATATCCTATATTCTCCTATTAAAGCATTTATTGTAATGTATTTGAAGCAAAATTTTGTTCCCTTGAAATTTTTTGTACCTAAAACATATTCATTTGATTCCCCAAACATCGAAACGCTTGCTCATCAATTAAAACAATTATTCTTTTGTTTCTGTTTTCTTTACTAATTATCCCAACTATGTCTTTTTGTATATCCCAAAACTCTTTACTTATTTCTTGCATACTTTTCTTCTTTAATCTCTCATAAAAAGTATCTGCATCTGGAATGTCTTTATTTGCTATTTTTCTTAATCTTTTGCAGCCATTTTCTGGATATCTATTTCTAATTGAAAGATAGATAGATAAGAGAAGCTAAAAATTCATCATCTTTATATAATGAGTTATATCTTGTATGAAAATCTATTTTGCCATCTATTAAACGAAATGAAAATCTATTTAATTTCCTTAAAGATTTATTTTTTGCCTGAGGCATGGCATTCCCATCCCTCCTTAAGATGGAATGTTGCCTCAGGGCTTAATTTTTTTAAATTTTCACTTTCGGAAATACTGAAACTAACGCAAGGTTTTAATAATAGTTGTTGTTAATAGGTAGCCATCATTATGGAGGTGGTATCATTGTCGCTCGATCCATCAGCTGCAAAATATTTGATTAAGGGAAAAATAAGAGTTGAGGGAATAGTGGATAAATCAGATGTAATAGGTGCAATATTTGGGCAAACAGAGGGCTTAATAGGTGAGGAACTTGACTTAAGAGATTTGCAGAAATCCGCAAGGATAGGAAGAATAGAGGTTGATATAAAGCATACTCAGGGTAAAAGCGAAGGAGAATTTACACTAACTTCCGCCCTTGAAAAAGTTGAAACAGTTTTAATAGCTTCAGCAATAGAAAGTGTTGATAGAATTGGTCCATGCAAAGCCGAGTTAAAAATTGAGAAGGTAGAGGATATAAGAATTGCAAAAAGGAAAAGAGTTGTAGAAAGAGCAAAAGAAATTCTTGCTGAAATAATGAAGCAAGCTCATGAAGAGATGCCTGACCTTGTGGAGGAAATAAGACAATCTGTTCAGGTTGAGGAAATTACATATTATGGGAAGGAGCGCCTGCCCGCGGGACCAAACATTGATAAAAGCGATGCAATAATAATTGTTGAAGGGAGAAATGATGTTATTAATCTTTTGAGGCATGGAATAAAAAATGTGATTGCAGTTGAAGGAACAAATGTTCCTCAAACAATTATTGATTTGTGCAATGAAAAAATTGCCACCGCTTTTGTAGATGGTGATAGAGGAGGAGAGCTTATTTTAAGAGAATTGCTTCAAGTTGCGGACATAGATTTTGTTGCAAGAGCTCCCCCAACAAGAGAGGTTGAGGAGTTATCATATAAGTTAGTTATGAAAGCTTTGAAAAATAAAATACCAGCTGAGCAATATCTTGAAAACATGGGAATAAAAAAGGAGAAGAAAAGCGAGCTCGGGGAATATGAAAAATTGTTTGAAGAAATAAGAGGAAACCATATTGCAGTTTTTCTTGATGATGATGGCAAGGAGATTAAAAGAATAGAAACAGAAAAGTTGATTGAAGAAGTTGGAAAAACAAAGCCAAAAACAATAGTTTTTGATGGAGTTATAACTCAAAGATTAATTGATAATGCTTTTGAAAATAGGGTAAAGAAAATAGTAGCAACTGCGATGGGAGAAGTGACAAAGATTCCAAAAAATATAGAAATATTAACAGAGAAGCAGTAAAATGTACTCACAGAAAGTGATGGATCATTTTCTAAATCCTAGAAATAAAGGTAAACTTAAGGATGCGGATGCGGTAGGAAAGGTTGGGAATCCAGTATGTGGGGATGTAATGTATATTTACATAAAAGTTAATGATAACAGAATTGTTGATATAGGATGGGAAACAATGGGTTGTGCTGCGGCAATTGCAACTTCTTCAATGCTCAGTGAGCTTGCAAAGGGAAAAACTCTTGAAGAGGGGCTTAAGATAAGCAGAAAAGATATAGCAGATGCCCTGGAAGGATTGCCACCAATAAAAATGCATTGCAGTAATCTTGCAGCTGAAGGACTGCATAAAGCAATAGAAAATTACAGAAATAGAGAAAAAATAATGGAAGAATTTTCAAAAATTGTTGGAAAAGAGGATGCAAAAGCATTATGGCAAGCAGGAATAGCAAGTGTAGATGAGTTAAGAAAAACTTCAATAGAGGAAATTTCAAATATAATAAGTGCAGAAGGAGTCAATAGGATAAGAGAATATTTTAAAAAATGAAAGGAAAAATAATAGTTTTAACTGGCGATGGCAAGGGAAAAACAACTTCAGCATTTGGCTGCGCCTTGAGGGCGGCAGGGCATGACAAACGGGTTGTTGTTATTCAGTTCATGAAGGCAAGGGAGAGCGGAGAGACAATGATTAAAGTGAAAAATATAGAAGTATTTAAATTTGGTAGAAATTTTGTTTTCAAGGCTGGCAAGGAGGATTTTGAAATTGCTGAAAAGGCAATGAATTTTGCAAGAGAGGAGATTAAAAAAAAGCCATTTTTGCTTATTCTCGATGAAATAAATGTTGCAATTGATAAAAATCTTATAAAATTAGAAGATGTTATAAAACTTTTAAATGAAAGAGAAGAGACAAATATAATACTAACTGGAAGAAATGCAAAAAAGGAGATAATAGAAATTGCAGATATTGTAACTGAAATGAAAAATATAAAACATTATTATGAAAAAACAGGAGAAACAATTGAAGGAATTGAGTGGTAAAAATTTTATATTAAAATTCAATAATTGCATATGAAACATCTAGCATTAATTGTTGTTGCAATTTTCTTGCTACCTACCTTTTCTATTGAAAAAGAAAATAGCATAAAGTGGCTAAAAGATGGCTATCCAGATATAAAAATTAATAAATTCGATGGTGTAGGTATTGGAATAATAGATGGGAAAAGATGTATAATTTCTAAAGATAAATACTATGAAATTTTTAACCAAGCTTCACTATATGATTTCCTAATAATTTCTCCTGATGAATGGTTAAGCGAAATTGAATTGCTTAAGCAGCATAAGGAAAGCAAGGGAATAAAAACAATAGTTGTTGGGCTAGATGAAATTTACAATCATCCCTCAACAATAAATGGGCGAGATAATGCCGAAAAAATAAAATACTTCATTAAAAATGCAATTGAAGAATGGGGAATAAAATATGTTTTGCTTGTAGGGGACATATATAATATGCCAATAAGAAATGCCCTCCATATATGGAGAGATGGAACTCAACTGAGAGAATTTCCAATTCCAACAGATTTATATTATGCAGATATTTATAGATATGAGGATGGTAAAGTAGTATTTTCTTCATGGGATACAAATGGCAACGGAAAATATGGAGAGGAATATGAGGATGGATATACCCAAGGAGATATTATAGATTTGTATCCAGATATATATCTGGGTAGAATAGCATGCGAAAATAAAATAATAGTTAGGCAAGTAATCAATAAGATAAAAAATTATGAAAACAAAACAAAAGGCGAGGAATGGTTTAATAAAATAGTTCTTATTGGAGGGGATACTTTTCCAGGATGGGGGGTTTTGGAAGGGGAAGTAATGAATGAAATTGTAGCTGAAATAATGAATGATTTCCAGCCATATAGAATTCAGTATTCGCTCGGAAATTTAAATACTTTAGAAATTCATAAGGCTTTGCAAAAAGGATGCGGTTTTCTCTATTATTCTGGGCATGGTTTTCCATATGGTTGGGCTACCCATGGAAGTAGCGAGGAATGGATTGGTAGATATTTTACCCCTTATATTCTTACTCTTTCCAACGACTGCAAACTCCCAGTGATATTTTTTGATGCCTGTCTTACTGCAAAGCTTGACTTTAATTCATCTGATTTAAGAGAAGATGGAATACCAATTCCTTTCAATGCTTCATTTCCTTGCTTTGCATGGTATTTCATCCGCCACCCAAGAGGCGGAGCAATAGCAACAGTAGGAGCAACTAGAGTTGCATTTACAGGTGTGGATGAAGATGGTCCTCACTGGGGAGCAAGCTATTTGGCTTATAAATTCTTTAATGCATATAGGAAAACGCAGATCTTGGGAGAAGTTTTTGCAAATGCTCAGATAGGTTATGCAAGCTCAATATGGGATACATGGACAATTGAAGAATTTATATTGCTTGGTGACCCAACCTTAAAAATTGGAGGATATTAGAAATGAAATAAATGCTTTTTCTCACGGGTGATGTTCCTTATCATAAACATCTTTTACAGGAAGCTTGCTTAATTTTGATTGGCGTCCATTTATGCACAATTTCATTCCACAATTAAATTTTCTCCTGCTTTATTGTCGCTTGCAAGCAAAAATTCATTGCTCATATGCAAACAACTTACAGGACAAACATCATTGCATTGACTGCAGAATATGCATCTTCCAACATATATTCTAATTTTTTTCTCATTTTCCTTAAATTCAATCGCTTTTGCAGGACATACCTTTATGCATGTTTTGCATCCAATGCATTTCTCCTTCTCATAAACTATCTTTCCTCTAAAGCCTTCTGGCACCTCAACAGGCGGATTTATCTTTGCCTTTCCTTCATTCATTTTTTCTAAAAAATTTTTTATGCTTTTTGGAGCATACTTTACTGGAAATCTATTTGTGAAAGGCTTTTCAAACATTTGCCTTAACAGTTGTTTTATCATCGGAAACATTTTATCACCATGGTAAAGATATTGCAAACTGATTATCCCATATGAGCAACAACAATCCTACTAAAGATATTAATGTTATTGTTACCCAATATGAAGTAACCACTTGATTTATTCTAAGCCTTGCCATCCCTGCCCTTATTATTGTAACGGAAAAAAATATTAATAAAAATACTTTAAGAAGGAAAAATATAAAATCAGCTATGGTAGAAGGATAACCAGATAAGCCTAATATACTTGAAATATTGTAAGGGAAAAATATATTAACAATAAGTGAAGCCATTGCAAAAATTCTAACTCCATCAGCCATATAGAACAATGCAAGATTTCTTCCAGAATATTCAACTAGCACACCTTGAGCTATTTCTGTTTCTGCTTCAGCAACATCAAAAGGAATTTTTGCAACTTCTCCTGGAATTACAATTATAAGCGAAAGAAGAAGAAGAATTGAACCAATAAATCCAATTAATCCGACATTGCTTAATATTGGATTAGAAGAAATAAATGAAAGGGCAAAAACATTTTCAGAAAAAGCAGATAGCTTCCATGCGATTGCAATTACACTTATAGCGAGAGGAAATTCATAGGATATCATCGTTACCATTTCTCTCTGTGCCCCTATAGTAGCGAAGGGCGAGCCGCTTGCGAATCCGCCCGCAACCATTGCAAGAGCAGGTATTATAAATATATAAACAATTAAAATTATATCATTTTCTGTATGAAGTTGTATTTTTTCAAGCCCTGGAATAGGAATATAAAGCATGAGAAGAATGCTTGAAGCAAGGCATATTATAGGAGCAATATTATACATCCATTTTACTGCAGTTTCTGGAATAACATTTTCCTTTATCATCAATTTTGCAACATCCAGAAATGGCTGCTTTATAGGTGGACCAACTCTTTTCTGCATCCTCGCAACAATCTTGCGATCTATACCTTTAAAAAGTAGGCCAAAAAATATTGAAAGTAAAGAAATTAAAATGCATCCTATGGAAGGAAAAAACATTTTTTCAATCATCTCATATATTTTTTCAATCATCTCATCATCCTCCTTGTTTTCTTTACTGATAGCTGATGAAGTTCCTCAGCAGTTAGAATTTTTTTCTCATTATTTTTTACAACAATAACCCTATTTGTACATGACATGCAAGGATCGATAGAGGCAGCAACAATTGGTATATCTGCAATTTGCATATCAAGCAACATTGGTTTCCATGAAAGAAGATTGATATAAGTAGGTGCTCTGATTTTCCAGGAATAAAGATGTTCGAAACCGCTCTTTAATTTCACATAGTGTATGTCTTCTCCTCTTGGAGCTTCATATCTAGCAACTGCTTCTCCTTCACTTTTCTTTATCTGTGCTAAAATTTTAATAATCTTTTGTTCTGATAAAATTTCACCTTTTGGCATTTCTTCGATTGCTCTCTCTATTATATCAAGAGATTGCTTAACTTCAAGAAGCCTCACAACAATTCTATCATATGTATCTCCAATTATTTCACCAGTAAGCAAATCAGGTGTTATTGCTTTAACTTCAAAATCAGGATAAGCAAAGTAAGGCATATCTTGGCGAACATCTTTCCTTACTCCACTTGCCCTGGCAGTTGGTCCAACAGCAGATAGCTTTATTGCATCTTCTTTGCTAAGTACACCAATTTCTCTTGTCCTCATCTTTATTGTTTTATCCTCCAAAAATAATTTTGCAATTTTTTTAAATCCATCCCTGTAATAGTTTATCATTTCCTTTATTTTTGGTATATGCTCTTCTTTAATATCTCTTCTAACTCCTCCATACATAATTACTGATTTTGTAACCCTATTTCCATTTACAATTTCAAGAATATCCATCACCTTTTCCCTTACCATCCAAACATAATGAAGCAATGAATCAAAACCAAGTTCATGAGCGGCGACGCCCGCCCAGAGCAGATGGCTATGTATTCTTTCAAGCTCGCCTTGAATTACTCTTATATACTGGGCTCTCTCTGGAGCTTCTATTTCAGCTATTTCTTCAACTGCCATGACAAGGCATGAAGGATGGCAAAAATTGCATATTCCACATACTCTTTCTGCAAGATATATGCTTTGTATTGGATTATTTCTATTCATCCCTATCCATTCCACGCCGCGATGATTCTGGCTTGCAATTACATCAACATCAACTATTTTTTCTCCTTCAAGAGTAAATCTAAGCAAAATCGGCTCTTTCAATGCGGGATGGATTGGTCCAACAGGAACTTCATACTTCATTTTTCACCTCCATTTTTCATAAAGTTTATTTGTTTCTTTTGGCGAGGTTTCGTCTCTCCTCCATGGATATATGCCAGGTGGAAAATCTTCTGTAAGGAACATATGCCTGTCATCTGGAATCTCTTCTATTTCAACACCAACCATTTCTTTTATTTCTCTTTCTGAAAATATTGCTGAGGGAATAAGAGATGTTATTGATTTTATTCTCAAATCACTTTTTGGCAAAATAACCTTAAAGGAAACTATCTTTTCCTCTAAATTTTTTCCATAATCAACAGTAAAATGATAGTTTAATTCTATTTCATTTCCTAAATCGCTTGCAGATATAATGCTAAAATGGGGAAAATCACTTGAAAAATTTATCATAAGCTCTATTGCTTCTCTAAGCTTTTCTCTATCAACACTTACCCATATACTCACTTTTTTTGCCTTATTCTTTACTCCCGCTGATTTTTCTTTCATCCATGCATCATATCCTTTTTCCTTAAATTTTTGAATTATTTCCTCTGGATTCATTCCAACCCCTCCAGATATTCCCAAGCTTTCACAACTCCATAAATTATTGCTTCAGGGCGGGGCGGGCATCCAGGCACATAAAAGCATTTTGCATCTGGTAATATTTTTTCAATTGGACCAGCAAGATGATAAGATTCATGAAAAACCCCGCCACTTATCCCACAGGAGCCAACAACCAAAATAACTTTTGGGTCAGGGGTCTGCTCATATATTCTTTTTACTTTTTCAACCATATCATTTGTAACAGGGCCTGTGAAAGCAATTACATCAGCATGACGAGGAGATGCAACAAGTTTTATCCCAAATCTCTCTACATCATAGCGGGGAGTAAGAGCTGCTATAATTTCAATATCGCATCCATTGCATGAGCCACTATTTACATGAAATACCCATAAAGCCCGCTTAAAAGATTTTGAAATCATTTTATCACCTCAAAAAGGAAGAGTGAAATAAAAATTATAGCAGTTATTAAAACAAACCATGAGACATAATCATTTATTATTCCAGTATGTATTTTTTTCATTGAATTATAATATCCTTTAAGAGCATCGAGAAAGCCCCAATAAATATTGCTCGCCCTTATATGCAATTCTTCTTTTGGCAAGTCCATACCTGATAAAAATGGCTTTTCCTGTTCCCCTTTTTTATAATCTACTCTTCCTATTGCCCTTATAATATAGGCAACTATTCCTATTATAATGAAGGATATTATCCATATTATTGGTTGCCATACTACTTCATACATTTAACCACCTATCGCCTGCAAGTAGCCAGCTTGTTTTGCAAGAGCTTCTGCTGCGGGATAAACAAGTTTATTAACAATAAAATCGGGAAATAGTCCAAAGAAAATTATAACAAAAGTAAGGATGCCCATTCCAATAAGCATGCTTTTTGGAACTTCCTCAACATCATGTATTTTTGGTCCCATAAATGCTGAATGAAATACTTTTACAAAAGATGCGAGGGTTAAAATTGAAACAAGCATTGCTATTATTGAAAGTATAGGACTTATTTTATAAACAGATTCATATATTATTAATTTTGATGCAAATCCATTAAAAGGTGGTATGCCAGCGATTGCAAGAGCTCCTATTATAAAGAATATAGATGTATATTTCATTTTATGGGCAAGTCCTCCCATTTCATTCAAATTTCTTGTTTTTAAGCGATAGAATATTGCTCCTGCAGTTAAGAAAAGCAACCCTTTATACATTGCATGATTTATTATATGGAATATCCCTCCTTCCATAGCCCTTATACCATAGGTATCAAATTCTGGCTTTCCAAGCAAATACAAGCCGGCGCCCACACCGAGAAGCATATATCCAGTTTGACTTATTGCATGATATGCCATAAGTCTCTTTATATCTTTTTGAGGAATTGCCATTGTAACTCCAATAAACATTGAAAGCAATCCAAAAATAATTAGTGCTCCTCCTATAAGCTCTAAATTTAACTTAGCTCCATAAAGAGTAAAGCAAACCCTAAATAATGCATATAAGCTTGCCTGGCTGCCCGCAACAAGTGTAGCAGTTATAGAGGAAGGAGCAACAGAATATGCATCTGGGCACCAGAAATGCATTGGCACCGAGCCACATTTCATTGCAAAAGCAGAAACAAGTAAGGCGAGAGCAATTTTATCAAGATGGGTATATTTCATATTTTTTGCAAGAGCTGCTATGTTGAGTAAATCATATTGTCCATAAAAGAGAGCTACTGCAAACAAAACAAATAGAGCGGAGATGCTTGATATAACTAAAAATTTAAATGCTCCTTCACTTGCCTCTCCTTTCCTACTATAAGCAATAAGCGCTGCGGATGCTATTGAAAGAATTTCATAAAAAACAAAAAGATTGAAAATATCTCCTGTAAATTCCATTCCTAACATTCCCACAAGAATTAGCAATAGCAATGTGTAGAATTTTCCTTTACCCTTCTCTTCTTCTATATATGCAAGGGAATAAATGCAGGCGGCCAGACAAACAGTTGCACTTATTATTCCCATAAATATTCCCATTGCATCTATTTGAAGAACTATTCTTATGGGCACGGCCGCCTGGCTTGGGATGGTTTGGGTTGGATCTTTTTCTCCTATGGTATAGATATGCATTCCATTTTTTAAAATATCAAAAGCAAGTATTATAACCAAAATTTCTGCAATTATAAAAATAGCAACCGCAAAAATATTTCTTCCTTTTTTACTTATTTTATCTATTAAAGGCATAAGAAAAGCTGAAAGCAAGGGAAGAAGAATTAGCAGGGCTGGAGAATGTGTTATAAGCCAGTTCATTCTCTCAACCTCCTTATTTCTTTTGCATCAAGTGTACCATATTCTTTATAAATTCTCATTATAAATGCAAGGATTAGGGCAAGGACTGCAACCCCTATAACAATACTTGTTAAAGTCAATGCTTGAGGAACAGGCAATACCATTTTTTCAGGAATATCTTGTGGCCTTATTTCTGGAGGCAAATTTGTAAAGATAGGAGCAACTCCTCCTTCTCTATATCCAAGAGTTATTAAAAATAGATTAACCCCACTTTCAACTATTGATATTCCTATTGCAATTTTTATTAGATTTCTTTTGAAAATTATAGCATACATACCTATTGAAATTAAAGCAATTACAGTAAAAAATGGGATATTGTATATCATTCTTCCACCTCCTTAGCGGCGAAGGCAATTATCATTAAAACAGATGCTAGCCCACCTATAACTTTCATACCAACTGCTATATTTAAAATTGGCAAAATTCCTCCACTATTCAAAGGCGCTTCACCCCATGATGGTATCTTACCAAAAATTTCTTTTCCAACAAGGAAATTTGTTAAAAAGCTCATAGAAACAAAAATGCCAAGCAGGGCAACAAAAACAAAAATAATTCCTCCTATACTCTCAAAAGATGATATTTTTTCCTCGCTACCCCTTTTTTCAACATATCTGACGCCAAAAGCAACAACAAGAAGTGCGATTGCAGATGCTCCTATTGCTCCTCCTTGAAAGCCCCCGCCTGGCGTAAGGTGACCATGCATTATAACATAAAAGGAAAATATCATTGCTATCGGAAATAATATGCTTGCGATTGTTTTCACAATTACAGACATTTCTTCTTTCCTCATTTCTTCTCCCTCCTAAAAAGAGTTAAAACGCCAGCAATTGCTGCAAAAAGAATCGTTGCTTCTCCAAGAGTATCATAGCCTCTATAATCAAATACAACGCTTGTAACCGCATTGTCCGCTCCTGTTTCTTTTACTGCTCCATATATCCAGAATACTTTTTGATAGGGCATATCATTTTCGCTTATCTCATCAACCGTTTCATTATTAAGATTTATTTTTATTTTCCCTCCTTCAATATAAAATTTGAACTCATCAATTGAAATGTTTTTTTCTCCTTCTCGCAATATTTTTTCCTCGCCATCAATTAAAAAAATTATTCCGCCATCGCTTTTTTCTATTTTAACCTCTTTTGCCAATCCTATTATTCTGTCATCCATTCTCGATTCAATTGGCTTTCCAAATTCTCTTATTTCATAAGCTGAGAAAAAGAGGAATGAGATGAATATTATAAAAGAAATAATTGCCATTTTTTTCATTTTTCATCCTCCATTCTCTTAGTGGCTTTTAGAGCAAATATCATTATTGCGGTGGTAAGGCAGGCGCCAACGCCTGCTTCTGCTATTGCAACATCTGGAGCATGCAAAACATAAAAATATAAAGAAAGCAATAAACTCATTACTGCAAGTGAAATAATGCTTGCAAGCAAATCCTTAAACCATATTGCTATTAATGCCGATGCAACCGTTGAAATTGAAAGAAGGATTAGAACTATTTCAAACAAACTCATTTTCTTCCCTCTAAATCATCAACAACCGCTTTTTTTGGCTTTACTCCGCTTTTATGAGCTGCTTTTGCTATTGCATGTGCTCCAGTTGGATTTGTGAGCAATATTGCTATTAGAGCAAAAAATGAATGTATGGAGATTATAATCATGCTTGCATATCCTTCATACCATTTCCATAGCCCATAAATAATTGCTGCAAGGCAGATAAATATGCTCCCAAAAGTTGTGCATTTTGTTCCCGCATGGAGGCGGGTATATACGTCTGGAAAACGAATTAAGCCAATTGATGCAAGCAGATTGAATATTATTCCTATTGCAAGAAATATATATATTATTTCCCATATCATACTTTACCTCCTTCAAGATATTTAGCTATAAATAGAGTTGTTATATAGGAAAGCAAGGCATAAACTATTGCAACGTCAATATATATTACATCTTCAGTTGCCACTCCAAATAAAACCATGCAAGCTATCACAAGTGTATTTATTGTATCAAGCCCCACAACTCTATCTGGAATAGTTGGACCGAGCAAAACTCTTATCATTGCTATTGCAATTGATATGAATAACATTACAAGCGAAAGCATAAATACATTCATTCTCCTATCCTCCTTGCCCAATCAGGAAAGTTTGAGCAAATTGGCTTATAATCGCGTGGCATTTTTTCTAAAACTTTTTCATCAACATTTATCCAATGCACATATAGATTTTTTTCGTCGTCAACATCAACGCTTAATGTGCCTGGCGTGAGAGTAATTGAGTTTGCTAATATGGTTAAAGATAAATCACTTTTTAAGTTTGGAGATATTTTTACTATTCCTGGATTTATTTTTCCTGTTATAACACGATATGCAACATCAAAGTTTGCTTTTGCCATCTCATAAAAGAAGCGGGGCAAATAGGCGATGATAAAAGCCCATCTTTTTGGATTAGCAAGTTTAAATTCTTTTATAAAAATTTTTCTTGCTATAAAACCACATATTAAAGAAAAAATTATGCCAGCAATTAATTCATCAATACCCCAAATGGAACCGTTGTATGTGAGGAAAAGCCAGATTATAAAGCAAAATATTGATGTTGTAATGAATGCCAGCATCAAAAGGGATATAACAATTGGATATTTAAAAATTTCTTAAGTAGAGATAAACAAAACTATTAAAAATATCCATTCTATTTATTGCATGGGTTTAGATAAAATAATTGAGAAATATAAAAAAAATGTTTCAATAGCAACATCCTGCTCTCACTCAAGCCTTCAAATTTTTAATGGAGCAAGAAAGGAAGGATTTAAAAGCATTGGAATTGCAATAGAAAAAAAGCCAGATTTTTATGACGCATTTCCACTAGGTAAGCCAGATGAATTTATTGTTTTGAAAAGTTATAATGAGATAAATAAAAATGCAGAAAAATTTTATAGGAAAAAAGCAATAATTGTTCCTCATGGTTCTTTTGTTGAATATATGGGTGCAAAAAACTTTATGAAATTAAAAGTTCCCACATTTGGAAATAAAAAAGTTTTAGAATGGGAATCAGATAGAGAAAAAGAAAGGAAATGGCTTGAAAGAGCGGGTTTAAAACTACCAGAAATTATAGAAAATCCGAAAGATATAAACAAGCCAGTTATAGTAAAATATTATGGAGCAAAAGGAGGGAAGAATTTTTTTATAGCTAAAAGCTATGAAGAATTTAAGAAAAAAATCGAAAAAAAGCCATATATAATTCAGGAGTTTCTTATTGGAACAAGATATTATATACATTATTTTTATTCTCCAATAGTTAAGGAAGGTTATAGAACAGCAAAAGGTAGCTTGCAACTTCTTTCAATAGATAGAAGAGATGAAACAAATATTGATGAAGCTCATCGCCTTGGCTCATTTTCTGAACTCGAAAAAATGGGGATTCAGCCAACATTTGTAGTTACTGGAAATTCTCCTTTAGTTATA
The DNA here is from genome assembly GCA_038818725.1 of Thermoplasmatota archaeon. Taxonomy (GTDB): domain Archaea; phylum Thermoplasmatota; class E2; order UBA202; family JdFR-43; genus JACIWB01. The sequence continues at coordinate 21,251 of JAWAYL010000001.1, forward strand.
AGAGAGTCGCTCCTTCCTAAAGTTTTTGAAATGGGCAAAAGAGTTGTTGAAGAATCATATAAGCTTTTCGGCGGAATAATAGGACCATTTTGCTTGGAAACAGTTATAACAGATAAGCTCGAGATAAAGGTATTTGAAATATCGGCAAGAATAGTTGCAGGAACAAATCTCTTCATTTCAGGTAGCCCATACAGTGATTTAATCCAGCCGGGCTTGTCCACCGGCAGGCGGATTGCGCAAGAAATAAAAATTGCATTGAAGGAAGACAAGCTAGAAGAAATAATAACATGATGCAAATTATAATTGGTGAAAGCGAGCTTGAAATGGCAAAAGAAATTGGTATAGATGAAATACTTGATTCTTCCATTCACTATCCTTATATGAAAAAAATGAAAGACTGGCAAAGAAGAGGAAGACCAGATATAATTCATATGTGCTTATTAATTGCTCTTGAATCAATTTTGAATAAGGAAAAAATGCTCCGAATATATATTCATACAAGAAATGATGAAATTATATATATTAATCCGGATACAAGAATGGTTAAAAATTATAATAGATTTAAAGGATTGATGAAACAGCTTCTTACATATGGAAGAGTTCCTCTAAATGGCTCGCCTTTAATGGAAATAAAAAAGGAAAAACTAACAAAATTTATAGAGAAAATGAAAGGTAAAAAAATTTTATTCAGCAGAAAAGGAGAAAAGAAGAATCTTAAAGAAATATTTGAAAAGGATACAATTTGCATAATTGGTGGGTTTCCTTCAGGAAATTTTTATTCTCCAGTTCATGAATATGTAGATGAGATAATAAGCTTGCACGATGAAATGTTACCTGCATGGGTAGTTGAAATGGAAGCAATAGTGATGTATGAAGAATATGTAAGAGAAAAATTATTTTTCAAATAATTTCTTCAATTCTTCTACTTTATATGTATTTATTACATCTTCTTTTTTAGCCCATCCTCTTCTTGCAACCGCAACACCAAGCTCATAATATCTTAAATGATCTAAATTATGTGCATCTGTTCCAATTGACAATTTAACACCCATTTCAACAGCAATTTTTGTATTTATATCATTTAAATCAAGCCTATCTGGATAGGCATTTATTTCCATAATAACATTATTATCTTTTGCTGCTTGCAATAATTTTTCAACATCAACTTTTATTGGCTCCCTCTGCTGAATTATTCTACATGTTGGATGTGCTATTATATCAACATAATCATGCTCTATTGCTTTTATAACACGTTTTGTCATTTCTTCTTCATTCATCCTAAATGCGGTATGAACACTCGCAAGAACAATATCAACCTCTTTTAAGAGGGAGCTGCTTACATCAAGCTCTCCGTCTTTCATAATATTTGCTTCAACTCCATGAAAAATATATATATCATCATATTTTTCTCTTAACTTTTCTATCTCCTTGGCTTGCTCAATTACTTTTTGTTCGTCCATGCCACCAGCTATTTTTAAGCTTCCAACATGATCAGTTATTGCAATAAATTTATGCCCTAACCTCTTTGCCTCTTTAACCATCTCTTCTATGCTATTTGCTCCGTCACTCCATACTGTATGCATCTGCAAATCTCCTTTAACTTCTTCATATTCAACAATTTTTGGAAGCTTCCCATCCATTGCAAGTTCTATTTCTCCTCTATTCTCTCTTAATTCTGGAGGAATCCACTGCATTCCAAGTTTTTTATAAACCTCCTCCTCGTTTTCGCCCGCAATTCTTAAGTCGTTTTCAAACAAACCATATTCATTCAATTTATATCCTTTCTTTATGGCTATTTTCCTGAGCTCTATATTATGCTCCTTGCTCCCTGTAAAGTATTGCAGGGCGGAGCCAAAGCTTTCTTTATCAACTATTCTTAAATCAACTTGCAGGCCACCATAAAGTCTTACAGAAGATTTTGTGTCTCCCTTTGCAATTACCTTTTCCACTTTTTTCATACCTGTAAAAATATCCATAATTTTTTTTGCATCATTGGCTACTGCGAGTATATCAACATCTCCTATTGTTTCTTTTCTTCTTCTTATTGAGCCAGCCAGACTTATTTTTTCTACATGCTCTTTGAGTAAATCTATTATTTCAAGGGCATCTCTTAAAGCAAATCCAAGCAAAAAGCGCTCTTGCCTTTTTTTTGCTATTTCTATATTTTCGAGAATATTTTTTTCTGTTTTTTCTCCAAAACCTTTAAGATGCCTTATTTTTCCTTCTCTTGCAGCTTTTTCTAAGTCATCTAAATTTTTTACACCAAGTTGCTCATAAAGAGCCTTCATCATTTTTGGGCCAAGTCCTTCAACTTTTGATAAACTTTCTATGTCGATCGGTATTTTTTTTCTCAACTCTTCCAATTTACTTATTTTGCCAGTTTCTAAATATTCCTTTATTTTTTCCTCAATACTTTTTCCAACACCAGGTATGCTCTTTAATTCATTTTTTTTATATAATTCTTCAATATCAATGCTATAGCTCTCTATGTTTTGCGCCGCCTTCCTGTAGGCGCGCGGTTTAAATTCTACACCTTCTATTTCAAGTAAATCAGCGATTTCATAAAGCAATTTTGCGACTTCCTGATTTTTCATATTTATTCAATTTTTTTTAATTAATATATTTTACTTCTTCACGTATTGGCACTGTAAACAAATTTTCACCTCCTGCAATTAGCCATCTTTGCTTTAAGGACGCTAAACCAACAGCATTTCTATCTTAAGCCCACTTGCAATGCCTCTCTATGATAGAGTGTGGCTATTTTGATCAATAGTTGGCTTAGTTTATGATACCATTGTCTCAAAGTGGCTAAATTCCTCAAAATCTCTAAGATTTACTTTCCGCAAAGAAATTCCTGCTTAGAGGGTAGCGATTAAATTAATTTCTATTTTCTTTTTATCCCAACGAAAAATATTTTTTGGAATTAATTTCTAATAATTGTTGTAGCATGTGCATCCCCTCCTGAAAAAGAGTCAAGGGGTATTTCTTATTTTTTAAATTTTCAAATTCTTGACGCTTTCATCTTTACGCTACCTACTGTATTTTACCAAAAATATTTATAATACTTTTATTTAAAGGAAAATATGAATCCTTTGCTTAATCCATTATTCTCTGCAAGAATTTTAAAACATTATCTAACAGATATAAAAAGAGCTTGGAAAAGCGAGGAGGAGATTAAAAAGTATCAGGATAAAGCAATTAAAAAGGTTATAAGATATGCATATAATGTTCCACTATATTATGAAAAATATAAGAAAGCTGGGATAAAACCCGATGATATCAAAGGTATAGAGGATTTAAAAAAGTTACCAATTATCAATAGAGAGGATATTATAAAAAGCTATCCTGACAAAATTTTGCCTAAAAATTATAAAAAAGAAAGAATTTGTGTTGGCACATCTGGTTCATCCGGCACACCAGTTATAATTTTTAAAGATATAGAATTAATAATAGTGGAAGCTATTTTTGCTCTGAGACAACTTTTTACTTATGGAGTAAATTGGAGGAAAGATAGAATAACAAACATTGGTGATTTTTCGATTCCAAAAACAAGTGATGAGGAATGCCTGAGGAAAGGATTGATGAAAACACTCTCCCCTTTCTTTTCCTTTAAAAATTATCAGAATTTATATACTGGCGAGGATTTGAAATTTTTGTTAAATAAAATAGAAGATTTTTCTCCAGAAATTATAATAGGTTATACAAGTGTTTTGATGGGTCTAGCATATCTCAGAAAAAAATATGGAAAAGTTGAACCGAAATATATAATTTCAAGCGGAGAAGTTTTAGATAATTATTCGAGAAAATATATTGAAGAAGCTTTTAATAGCAATGTTTTAAATCTTTATGCAACAACTGAGGGCGGCTCAATAGCTTTTGAATGCCTTGAAAAGAATTTCCACATAAACAGCGATTTTTCCTATGTAGAGATTCTTGATGAGAATTTTGAAGATGTAGGTGAAAACGAGCTAGGAAATGTTGTAATAACCCGTCTTCATGCGGGTGCAACTCCTATCATAAGGTATATTGGATTAAATGACATTGCATCTCTTTCCCCAGATAAATGTAGCTGCGGACAAAATACTCCTCTCCTTCAATCTTTAGGCGGAAGGAAAAAAGACTCAATAATAGTGGAAGGAGCAATTATCCCGCCCGCCACCCTTCCTATGCCGATTGTGGAAATTTTTGAAAAATATAAAAAGGGGGTAAAAAGATATCAGTTTATTCAGGAAAGAGCTGGAAGAGTTGAGATAAGAATTGAGGCAGACGAAGAGCTTGGGGAGGAATTTCTTGAAGAAATAAGAAATGCTTATGAAAAATTTTTTGGAGGGAAAATTAGGGTAGAAGTGATGGAAAAAGAAGTTGAGAAGGTTGGTTATTCCTATCCTATGGTTATATCTAGAGTGAACATAGAGCATGAAATACAGAAAAATATTAAATGAAGAGGAGGTTGTTTTTCTTATTTATGACCTAATAGAAGTAAGGATTGATAAAAAAATTTATGAAAAATATAGAAATAAATATACAGATGAAGAAATAATTACCTCCTGTCCTTTTAAGGAAGTTTATAATGCGATAACTGGGAGAAAATTATATTTTATATCTGAGGAAAGTGAAATACCATTAATTGGATATACTTCTTTTGGACTTATAGATAGAGATACAAATATTATTCAAGTTCGTCCTATATCCGGATGTAATTTAAATTGCATATTCTGCTCTGTTGATGAAGGAAAAAGTAAAACAAGATTTGTTGACTATATGGTAGATGTTGATTATCTTTTAAAAGAATTTGAGGAAATTGCAAAAATGAAAAGAAAAAAATGCAATTTTATAGAAGCCCATATAGATGGGCAAGGTGAGCCATTTTTATATCCATACATTGAAAAACTAATTAAGGGATTAAAAGAGATTGCAGATGTTGTATCTATACAAACAAATGGAACTCTACTTGATAAGAAAAAAATAAGAAGATTAGAAGGATATTTAGATAGAATAAATCTTTCAATAAATGCAATTGATAAAAATCTTGCAGAAAAAATAGCGGGATGTAAATATGATGTTGAAAAAATAGTTAGGATAGCTGAAGAAATAGCATTAAGCAGTATAGATTTACTTATTGCTCCAGTTTGGTTGAAGAATTATAACGATAGTGAAATATTGAAAATAATAGAGTTTGGGAAAAGAATAGGAGCTGGCAAAAGATGGAAACCATTTGGAATACAAAAGTATGTTAGACATAAATTCGGCAGAAAACCCAAAGGAATAAAGGTTATTGATTTTAAAAAATTTTATGATGAAATTGAAAAAATTGATAAAAGTCTGCACCTCTATCCAAAGGATTTTGGAATAATAAAATGCAGAGTTTTGCCAAAAAAATTTAAAGTAGGTGAAAAAGTAAGGCTTAAGTTAGAGATGGAAGGGAGAATGAAAAATGAGATGCTATCTTTTGCAAGAGAAAGAGTTATAAGTATTTTGGGTACAAATAAAAAAATCGGTGATGTTGTTGACGCAAAAATTATAAGAAATAAACATAACATATATGTTGCAAAAGAGATTTAGTTCAAAAGATTTTAAATATTAGAAAAGATATTTTCAAGAATGATTGAGGAAGGTAGCATTGTGACGCCTGGCGATAGGGTTGCAACAACCGAAGAATTGCTTTCTGGGGAAGGTACATATGAGGAGGGAGGGGTGATAAGGGCAAGTATATTCGGAAAATTTGTTATGGATAAAGAGAGGATGAAAGCTGTTATAAAGCCTTTAACAGATGCGCCTTTGGTATTAAAAGAAGGAGATACTGTTATATGTGAAATAAAGCAGATTATGGAAAATATTGTGATTGCAAAAATTCTCCATCTTGCGGGAAATGAAAGGGAAATTGCTGGAGAAAAAGAAGGTGCGATTTTCATTTCAAATATTGATAATGAATTTGTTGAGGATGTTAAAAGCAAATTCAGAATAGGAGATATTATAAGAGCAAAAATAGTAAGAGTAGATCCAGTGATTAATTTTTCTACAAAAGATAAACATCTTGGGGTTATAAAAGCATTCTGCAGCAACTGCAGAAATATACTTATAAGAAAAAATAATATACTTGAATGCAAAATATGCGGAAGAATAGAAATAAGAAAAATTGCAGATGATTATGGTTCGGGAAATATTGATAGGGTGATATAATGGAGATAAAAATAAAAAAGGATAGTGAAAAAGAAATAGAGTTTGAATTAATAGGAGAAAAAACAATTTTAAATCCGTTAAAGCAAAAACTATTGCAATATGAGGAAGTAGAATATGCGGAGTGGAGAATAGAACATCCTCTTATCTCCAATCCAGAATTTTATATTAGAGTTAGTAAAGGAAATGCTAAAAAAATTCTTAAAAAAGCGATAAAAGAAATAAAAGAAGAGATTGAAGAATTAGAAAGTTGCATAGAGTAAATGGAAAAGAGCATTGGCATAGAAGTTTTTTTAACAAAATCACCTGGAATAGGAGGAAAAATAAAGACTTTTCCAGAAGATTTTGTTGTTGAAGAGTTACCTGTTTATCCAAAACCAGGTGATGGAAAATTTGTGATAGCAAAAGTAAAATCAATCAACTGGGAGGCAAATCGCCTTATAGAAGCACTCGCCTCTTCTCTTAAAATATCTTCAAATTCTATAGGTTATGCAGGTATAAAGGATAGAAGGGCAGTAACAATTCAGACTATGTCATTTCCATCAGAGATTGAAAATTTAAGAAAAGTAAATTTGAAGGATGTAAAAATAGATATACTATATAAATCAAGAGAAAGAATTTATAGAGGAAAATTAATAGGCAATTATTTTCATATTATTGTTAGAAATATAAAAGGAGGGCGCGAAGATGTCGAAAGAATAATGGAGGAAATAATAAAAATAGGTGGTTTCCCAAACTTTTTTGGCGTGCAGCGATTTGGCATTGCCCGCCCAGTAACGCATCTGGTGGGGAAATACATAATAAAAAATGAAATGAAGAAGGCGGTTATGACATATGTAGCAAACCCAATGCAAGGAGAAGATGAGGAAAGCTATAAGGCAAGAAAATTTTTAGAAGAAACAGAAGATTTTGAAAAAAGCCTTGAGATTTATCCGAAGAAATTGGTTTTTGAAAGAAGAATAATAAAGCATTTGTCAGAAAATAAAGATGACTGGGCTGGAGCGATTTTAAAGCTACCAAAAAATCTAATAAAAATATTTGTTCATGCATATCAATCATATCTTTTCAATAAAATTTTATCTGAAAGAATAAAAGAAGGAATTTCAATAAAAAAGGCTATTGAAGGAGATATTGTTATTCCTTTCAGTGGGGAAATACAGACATATGATGGAATAATTGTTACAAAGGAAAATATTGAGAAAATAAATAATCAGATTGAAAAGGGGAAGTGTTATCCATCTGCAATTATATTTGGATATGATGCTTTTTTTGCACAAAAGAAAATGGGAGAAATAGAAAAAAAGGTAATTGAGGAAGAAGGAATAAGCCAAGAAGATTTTAAAGTAAAACATTTGCCTTTTCTTTCAAGCAGGGGAATGAGAAGAATAATATTTGTCCCAATAAAAAATTTAAAATGGAAGGTAGAGGAAAATAATTTATTTATTGACTTTTTTCTTCCAAAGGGATGCTATGCAACATCTTTGCTAAGAGAAATAATGAAAGGTGAGATATATGATTACTGATTTGCTATTTTTTGATAATCATATGCATCTTAGAGAAGATGGAAAATATATTGAAGAAATAAAGGAATTCAGAAAGCATGGAGGAAAATACCTAAATTATTGTCCATATACAGATATTAAAAAAATAATTGAAGGAAAAAGTTATTTATCATGCTATGAAAAAGGTTTAAAAATTGCAAAAAATGCCATGGAAAAAGTAGATGTTAAGATATTTCTTACAGTTGGTCCATATCCTGTTGATTATATAAAAATGAGAGATTTGCTTGGAAAAGAAAGAGCTATGGAATTGATGAAAAAAGGCATGGAGGAGGCTGGCAATTTTTGCAAGGAAGGAAAAGCAATAGCAATTGGTGAAATCGGAAGACCGCATTTTAAAGTAAGCGAGGAAATATTAGAAGAGAGTAATGAAATTATGAAATATGGAATAGAAATTGCAAAAGATATAGGTGTTCCAGTAGTGCTACATATGGAAGGAGCAAATCAATCAAATATGAAAGAAATATCAGAAATTGCAGAAAAGGTTGGAATTAAAAAAGATAAAGTAATAAAGCATTTTTCCCCTCCAATAGTAAGAGAAGAGGAAAATTTTGGCATTTTTCCTTCAATAATTGCAACAGAAAAAAATATTGAAGAAGCAATAAATAAAGGAAAAAGATTTATGTTAGAAACAGATTATCTTGATGATTTAAGGAGGCCGGGGGCAGTGCTTTCTCTTAAAACTATACCATTAAAGATAAAAAATCTTTTAATTAAAGAAAAAATGAGCTATGAAGATGCTATGATTATAAATAAGGACAATCCAGAGAAAATTTATGGAATAGAATTATAATGAAAGGAAGGGAATTATCATTTCTTTTCCACATTTCTGGCAGACATAATATAATCTACCATTAAAAGAATGACCTTTCATTTCTGCTCCACATTCTGGGCATTTTTTTGCTATCATTCTGCTAACTATATCTAATCTCAATATTTAAATTTTTTGGACAAGTTTAAAAATGTATCATTGCATTTCCTTCATGGAAAGAATGTCCTATGATGAATATTTCATGGAAATTGCAAAAATTGTTTCAAAAAGATCAACATGCTTGAGGAGAAATGTAGGAGCGGTAATAGTTAAGGATAAACATATCCTATCGACTGGTTATAATGGCGCTCCAAAAGGATTCAAGCATTGTAGCGAGGTTGGTTGTTTAAGAGAAAAGCTTGGAATAAAAAGAGGAGAAAGGCATGAGCTTTGCCGAGGGTTGCATGCTGAGCAAAATGCGATAATACAAGCGGCGGTTTTTGGTGTGGCAATAAAAGATGCATCTATTTATGTAACTGATTTTCCTTGTAGCGTGTGTGCAAAAATGCTTGTGAATGCTGGAATAAAAGAATTAATATATATGAATGATTATCCAGATGAGTTTGCAGAAAAAATACTTGAAGAAAGCAAAATAAAGGTGAGGAAGTTATGATGGAAAGGGAAAAAATGCTATCATTTATAAGAGAAATAATTGTTGCAGTAGCATTTATATGTATAATATTGATTATTTTATGGGGTTATACAGGGCAATTTCCTCATTCCCCAATGGTAGTTGTTACATCAAGCTCTATGATGCATAGCGATGCATCTTTTGGAAAAATAGGAACAATTGATCCAGGAGATTTAGTTTTAGTTAAAAAAGCAAAGGAAATAATTACAAGAGAGGAAGGTAAAAAAATTGGCTACGCTACATATCGTGACTATGGAGATGTTATAATATATTATCCAAATGGAAATAAAAAAGCAACTCCCATAATTCATCGCGCTATCTGCTGGGTGGAGAAAAATAAAGATGGAACATATACTGTGGAGGAATATGGAATATATGACAAAGAAAGCATAACAATTCCTGAACTTGAATTAAGAAATTACAAGCCACCCCATAGTGGGTATATTACAAAAGGAGACAACAACGGAAATTTAAGTGATCAGGCAACTGAATTAAGCTCGCCAGTAAAGCCAGAGTGGATTTTAGGAAAAGCTCGAGGCGAGATACCATGGTTTGGACTAATAAAATTAATAATTTTTGGTAACGAAAATGGATATCATGGAAATGATGCTGTATGGATAGGAAGAGCAGTTGCTCCAAGAGATGAATGGATATGCCTTGGCATATCTCTTTTTGTCATAATAGGAATACCAAGCATATGGGATGCATACAATTATTATAAAAAATGGAAATCAAAGAAGCTTAGATTGTAACTTTGGCTTATAATCTTTTAAATTTGGTAAATCACCGCTCTTTTCAATTGTTTCTTTTATTTTATCAGGCGAAAACACTTCTATTTCTCTTGTTCTTCCATATCTCCCTTTAGAAATTACTCTTGCAGTTATTATTCCAAGCATATCAAGTTCAGATACTAAATCAGCAACTCTTCTCTGAGTTAAAGCACTTATTCCAGAAATTTTGCATAAATCCTTATATATTTCATATAAATCTCCAGTTGTTAAATCCTCATAAAATTCATTTCCTATTATTGCAGCCATAAGAACAATTTTTGACTGTACTGGCAGTGTCTTAACAATTTCATTAACCCTATCAAGTTCTATTTTATTTTCCGCAATTTTTACATGCCTTTCCGTAATTTTTTTCTCTCCTTCCCTTTCAGCGATTTCAGCGGCAACACGAAGCAAATCAAGAGCGCGCCTTGCGTCGCCATGCTCCTGGGCAGCCAAAGCGGCGCATAGCGGAATTACATTTTCTTCTAGGGTATTTTCTTTAAGAGCTGTTGTTGCTCTCTCCATCAGTATATCTGCAAGTTCATCAGCAGTATATGGAGGAAAAACAATATTTTCCTGTCCAAGAGAAGATTTTATCCTTGGATCAAGAAATTCTGTGAATTTTAAATCATTGGATATCCCAATTATGGAAGCTTTTGCTTTTTTTAAATCATAATTTATGCGAGATAAATTGTATAAAACCTCATCATCCTTTACTTTATCTACTTCATCAAGCACTATTATCGTCACCCCTCCTGCCCTATCTATTGTTTCAACAAGTTTTGAATAAACTTCATCTGTTGGCCACCCAGTAAAAGGAATTCGCTCCTCCCATTTCTTTATAAAATGATTTGATATATTTTGCAAAACTCTATATTGGGTATCTACAATCTCGCAATTTATATAAACAAAATTTGTTGATATTTTTAGCTCCTCTCCTTTTTTAACCAGCTGTTTCCCCATAAATTTTGCCACAGCAGTTTTTCCAGTTCCAGTTTTTCCATAAATAAAAACATTTGATGGATTTTCTCCTCTCAAAGCAGGGGCAAGTATTTTTGCAAGCTCTTCTATCTGTTTTTCTCTGTGTGGCAAAATATCGGGAATATATGAATGAGATAAAACTTCCCTGTTCTTGAAAATGCTTTCTGAGCCGATTAAGTTATGAAACACGTCTTTCATTTTCTCCCCAAAAATCAACAATAAATGCAAATTAATAAATAAATTTTTTGTGACAATTGCATTTAGGATTTATTGGCAGTTCAAAAATATCGAAAAAGTTTCTATAACCATCATAGTAAAAAACATTTTTTATGTAATTTTTCATCGAATGAGTAATTTTCAATGCTTCTTGTACTTGAAATGATGCTATTATGCTTGCTGTATTTATATCTGATGCAATTTTTGGCTCAAAATATTTTATTCCATTTCCAGTGCAACTAAATCTTTTTTTCAAAATCTCTTCATGAGTTGAATTTATATAGCATTCAAAACAGCTTGTTTCGGGAGGAAAAATCACTTGCACTTTTCCAACTTGCCCATCTATTGCTCCATCTATATAAGGAATTCTGTAATGATAGCAGAATGAATTTATATGAAGGCGCGCTTCAATATTATCAACGCATCCAATAACTAAATCATGCGATTGAATAAATTCATCTGGCATCTCCTCTATTTTTTTATTGAAATATTTTATTTTAGCTTCCTTATCAATCTTTTTTAACCTTTTTGCAAGAACTTCTGCTTTAAATTTCCCCTTATCCTTTTCATTGAAAAAAATGCATCTGCTCAAATTTGAAATGACTATTTTATCTGCATCAACTATATCTATATTTTTATATCCAGATAACATTAAATTTTTGCAAACTTCATTTCCTAGCGCACCTGCTCCAACAACAAGAATTTTTTTATTCCTTACTTTTTCAATATCAAACCATTCATATAATTTAAGTCTGCTATATTTATCTTCATCAATGCTACCTACTTTTATCTCCATATAAAAAATTAATTTTCTGGAAAAAAATTTTTCGGAAGATATTATAAATATTTAATGTTTTACATTCATGTTTGAAAAAAGGCATGGCGTAATAATTGCATGCGATGTTGAAGATATACAAAAATTGAAAGAGCTTGTTGAAAAAACATATGGCATAGAGGGAATTGTTGGCTATAAAATAGGAGCAAACCTTGCTTTAAAATATGGCTTAAAAAATATAATGGAAGAAATAGATTTTCATCTTCCTGTTATTTATGATCATCAGAAAGCTGGAACAGATATTCCTCAAATAGCAGACAAGTTTGCAAAAGCCTGCCAGCAAGCAGGCGTAAAAGGCGTAATAATTTTCCCGCAGGCTGGCCCAAAAAGCGAGGAGGCATTTATAGATGCAATATTTGCAAATGAAATGGTGCCCATGGTTGGAGGGGAGATGACACATGAAAAATATTTGTATGAGGAAGGTGGATTTATAATCGATAGCGCTCCTTCTAGGATATATGAAATTGCCGCAAAGAAAAAAGTTGAGTATTTTATTCTTCCAGGAAATAAGGAAGAAGCGATAAAAAAATATCATATGATTATAGCAAGCATGATAAATGAGCCAAAATATTGCATGCCAGGCATAGGAAGACAAGGAGGAGAAATAAAAAAAGCATTTAGCTTGCTTCTTGGGTATTCTTCATATGCAATTGTTGGTTCATCTATATATGATAGCAATAATATAGAAAAATCTGCAAAATTTTTTGCAAAGGAGGCGATGGAATTTGAATGAAAAAGAAATTTTTATAGAATTTTACAGGCGCGGGCTAATAAAAACATGGAAAAGAGATAAACCAGAAGGATGGAAGCTTTTATCTGGAATATGGTCGCCATTTTATGTTCAATTTCGAAATCTTCCATCTCATCCAGATTTATTAAACATTGCTGGAAAATTGCTTGCTAAAAAAATAAAAGGAAAAGGAAATAAAATTCTTGGAATAGCGATGGCAGGCATACCAATAGCAACAGCAGTTAGCTTGCATTCAATGCTTCCAATGTGCTATACAAGAAAAGATTCAGCAGGCTATGGAGAGCATTCTCTAGTTGAGGGAGAAATAGAAAATGGAGATAACTTTATTGCAGTTGATGATGTTGTTACAAAATTTGATAGCAAATTAAACGCCATAAAGCAGCTTGAAGAAGAGGCAAAAAAAAGAAACTGCACTGTTAAATGCGAAAATGTCGCAGTTATAATAGATAGGCAGCAGGGGGCAGAAGAAGCAGCAGAAAAATATGGAATAAAAATTCATTCGCTAATAAAATTTAAAAATCACATCAAATGGCTAAAAGAGGAAATGAGTAACGAAGAATATGAGTTAATAATTGATTATTTAAACAATCCAGAAAAATATCAAGATGAAGAAGAAAGAAGGAAATTTTTATAGATTTATAATAAGATTGTTTCATTTTCTATACTTTTCCAATTCTATAGGCTGATACAGATTAGCCTTTCTAATATAAAAATCTAACTATTTTTTAGATGGATTTGTTGCTTCTGAAAATTTCGAAAAAATAGGAAAATGCTATGCCAGCTAGCATTGTTTTCTAGATCAAACACTAAAGCAAATGTTTCCAAGACTTGAAAGAATAAAGAAATCAGTGTATGCAAGGATAAAATTTGTAATATTTATGAAGCTAAAAGGAATAAAATCAATTAAAAAAGGAACTTCTTCTTATGAAACAATAAGACATTTCATAAATGATCTTTTGCCAGAAAAAATAGAAGAAATTTTCTATGCTGTTGTTGAATGTCATTATGGAATTGAATTTCTTTATAGAATTCAAGAGGGTTGGAAATATAACGAAAAAGGAGATGAAAGATATATCAAAAGAACGTATAGTAAATATTGGAAGGAAAAAGGTTTTAATCCAAATGCAAGCATAGAAGAGAAGTTAAAATTTCTTTACAGAAAAGGAGAATATGAAGTGAAGAAAATGAAGGCATCAGAGAAAATTACTCAAAATTAAGAAACAAAAATGAATATTTTAATTCCTTTATAAAGCAACATGCTGGTTTTGAAACAGATATTCCAAGAAAAGGTAGAGATAGGGCATTTTTCCACACAACTTTGTGCTTGCTTTCCTTAAATCTTGCTGCTTTAACAAAATTGCAAAATGGAGTTACTGAAACTCTTATAAGTGTAGTATATCTGGTTTAAACATCCAAAATTTACAAAAATTGTTAAAATTCATTGATTTTTCAAAAATTGCATAGAAATTTTTGCATTTTTGTTAAAATTAATACAAAAATTTTAGTTTTGGATATTGGTCAATAATTTATTTCAACAAAAAACAGATTTAAAAATTGTAAATCTGTATCTGCCTCACGAAATATTTATATACCATTGCTATATTAAAATTGCTATTTTGAGGGATATTATGGAGAATAAAAAAGGAACAACAACGCTTGCAATGGTCTGTAAAGACGGAGTTGTAGCAGCAGCGGAAAGAAGAGCCACAATGGGAACACTTATTGCTCACAAGGTTGCAAAGAAGATATATAAGATAGATGATCACTTACTTCTTACAACCGCAGGACTTGTAGGAGATGCACAGATTCTTGCAAGATTTATGAAAGTAGAATCTGAGCTCTACAAACTTGAAAGAGAGGAAAAAATGCCAGTAAAGGGAGCTGCAACCCTTATGGCAAATTTTCTGAATCAGAGAAAATTTTATCCATACTATGTACAGCTTATAATAGGGGGAGTCGATTCATCTGGTCCCCATATATTTTCTCTCGATCCAGCTGGAGGAGCAATTGAGGACATATATACCACAACTGGCTCAGGCTCGCCGTATGTATTTGGAGTACTTGAGGATAATTATCGAAAGGATATGAGCGTTGAAGAAGGAATTAATCTCGCGATAAGGGCGCTAGTCGCCGCAATGAGGCGCGACTCAGCCTCTGGTGATGGCATTGATATTGTTGCAATAACTGATAAAGAGTATATAGAGCTTAAAGATGAAGAAATAGAGGAGAGGAAGAAGAAGATAGGGTTATAACTTTCATGCCAATTGAAGAAGTTTTGGAAAAAATAAAAGAGGAAATAAGGGCATCTATACCTTCGAGCATAAGCATAACAGGCGTTGAGTTTGAAGGAGCTGAGCTGGTTATTTATACAAAGGATCCTGAAAAATTTGCTGAGCAAAGTGAAATTGTAAAGCAATTGGCAAAAAAAATTCAAAAGAGAATTGTTGTAAGAGCGGATTCTTCTGTTTTGATGGATCCAGAAGAAGCTGAAGAAAAAATAAAAGAGCTTGTTCCAAAAGAGGCAAACCTTATAAATGTATATTTTGAGCCAGATATTGGAGAGGTAACCCTTGAAGTTGAAAAACCAGGTTTAGCGATAGGAAAAAAGGGAAATCTTTTAAATGAGATAAGAAAAGCAATAGGATGGGCTCCGAAAGTAATAAGAGCACCGCCAATGCCCTCAAAAACAGTTCAAGATATAAGAAAATATTTGCGCCTTGTTTCAGAGGATAGAATAAAATTTTTGAGGAGATTTGGAAGAAGACTTCATAGAGGAGTAAGTGAAGGAGAAAAATGGGTAAGGATAACATCACTTGGTGGATATAGAGAAGTTGGGCGCTCCTGCACATTATTATCCACAAATGATAGCAAGATATTGATTGATTGCGGGTTGGATGTTTCTTCAATTGAAAATGGCTCTCCATATCTACATATGCCAGAGGTATTGCCCCTTGATTCTATTGATGGTGTTGTTGTTACACATGCTCATCTTGACCATTCTGGACTTGTTCCAATGCTATTTAAATACGGATATGATGGTCCAGTTTATTCAACATATCCAACGAGAGATGTTATGGTTCTCTTGCAGATGGACTACTTAAGGGTTTGTGCCGATGAGGCAAAAAAAGCCCCATATAGCTCTGAGCATATAAGAAAGGAAATACAAAATACAATTCCTCTAAATTATGGAGATACAATAGATATTGCACCAGATATAAAATTAACAATGCATAGAGCTGGGCATATATTGGGCTCATCAATATGCCATTTCCATATAGGAGACGGGCTATTCAATATAGCATTTTCAGGAGATATAAAATATGAAAAAACTTGGCTCTTCAGTGCAGCTGCAACTCATTTCCCGCGCCTCGAGGCAATTGTGCTTGAATCTACATATGGAGGGAAAGAGGATATTCAGCCATCTCGCAAGAAGGCTGGCGAACAACTTCGAGACATTATAAAGAGGACAATTGAGAACAAGGGAAAAGTACTCATACCAGTATTTGCAATTGGGAGATCGCAGGAAGTTATGATAGTTATTGAGCAACTTATAAAGGAAAAAGAATTGCCGGAATTGCCAGTTTATCTTGACGGAATGATATGGGAGGCAACTTCAATTCATACTGTTTATCCTGAATATTTAAATGCTGATTTAAGAAAAAAAATATTTCAGGAAGGAGAAAATCCCTTAATGGCTGAGTTTTTTGAAAGAGTTGATAGCATTGATAAGAGAAGAGAAATTATAGACGAAAGCAATGAATGCATTGTTCTCGCAACCAGTGGAATGCTTAATGGCGGGCCAATAATGGAATATTTCAAGGCATGGGCAGATGATTCAAGAAGTACTCTTATATTTGTTGGTTATCAAGCAGAGGGCACACTAGGAAGAAAATTACAGCGAGGAAGCAAAGAAATTATTATTGGAGACAAAGAAATAAAAGTTGAGATGAATATTGAAACATGTGATGGTTTTTCAGGTCATTCAGATAGAAATCAGCTTATGAATTTCATAAAAAATATTTCTCCAAAGCCAAAAAGAATAATATTGAATCACGGAGAAGAAGCAAAATGCATGGATTTAGCGGCAAGCTTATATAAAAAATTTGGAATAAAAACGCTCGCAATAAAAAATCTTGAGACAGTAAGATTTAGATAAGAATTATAAATAACCAATTGATTATAGTAAGGTGAATAGCATGGATAGAAAGGTAAAGGCTTGCATTTTGATATTGCTATCTATAGTATTTTTTATAAAGACTGCAAATGCTGAGTTGGTTGTTGATTTCTATTTTGAACCAGAAACACCTTTAACATTTCAAAATGTTTTTTTCTGGGATAACTCAACATATAATGGAGAAAATTTAACAAATTTCGCAGTAAATTTTTCTTGGGATTTTGGAGATGGGGGCAAAAGTTATGAAAAGGACACAAATCACACATATTTAACGCCTGGCTTATATAATGTAACACACGAAGTAACTTTATCCAATGAAAGCGGTATTATAGAAAGAAAAATGGTCGTAAAGCAAATTAATGTACTCAATCGCCCGCCTGCCGCAAAATTTTACTGGATGAGGGATGCTAATTTTACTTTCTTTGGTAATTTTAAATATGATGCAAGCTATGATTTAGATGGCTATATAGCAAACTATACATGGGATTTTGGAGACGGAAGCATTGGATATGGTGCTACTGTGCAGCATTCCTATACTATATCTGGGAAATGCGATGTTACCCTAACTGTTCGTGATAACAATGGCTCAACAAATTCAATGAGAAGGGAAATAAATATATCAAATAAGATACCTATTGTAAATTTTTCATATGAACCAGTAAGCCCTACAACGCTTGATAATATAACATTTACAAGCAATTCATATGATATAGACGGCTATATAACTCAATTGATATGGGATTTTGGCGAAGAGAATATATTTTATAACAGCACAATTACATATAGATATAATAATAGCGGTATTTATCGAGTATATCTTTTTGTGATAGATAATGAAGGAGCATTCAATTATACATGGAAGGATGTTATTGTTTATAATATCCCTCCGGTTGCAAATTTTTCATGGGAACCATTTTATCCGATACCAAATAAAAATATCACATTCAATGCAAGCAATAGCTATGATTTAGATGGCTATATAGTAAACTATACATGGGATTTTGGAGATGGAAGCATTGGATATGATGCTACTGTGCAACATTCATATAATTCATCTGGAATTTATAATGTTACTTTAACTGTTTTTGATGATGATAATGAAAAAGCAACAATAACTTATTCAATTTTAGTTGCGGATTTTTATGTGGATAAAAATGTTTATGATCCCACCAACCATACTTGGGATAGAATAAATGATGCATTAAATAATGCAAGCAATGGGGCTTATATTTATATAAAAGAGGGAATATATTGGGAGGATATAGAAGTTAATAAGGAAGTTTTAATCGAAGGAATAAATGCAACAATATATGGAAACATTAGCCTGATAAATAAAGTAATCTTTTATAAAATTAACTCAAAAGGTTTTTCATTTTCTGCAAAAGAAAATTGCTCGATAGAGAATTGCAATATAGAAGCAAATAAAATAAGTATAGAAAGATGCAATTACTTTTCTAAAAATAAAATTAAAGGTGAAATTGAAACAGGAAATAAAAATATATTTAGAAATAATTCCATAGAAGGAGGAATTGAAGTAAATGGCAAGGAGAATGAATTTTATGAAAATTTAATCTATGGCACATTTT
Source organism: Thermoplasmatota archaeon (assembly GCA_038818725.1). Lineage (GTDB taxonomy): Archaea > Thermoplasmatota > E2 > UBA202 > JdFR-43 > JACIWB01. The sequence goes on from JAWAYL010000001.1 coordinate 39,742, forward strand.
ATGGTCTCCATATTAAAGAAGGAGTAAATAAAATAATAAAGAATGAAATAAGCGGATGCATATATGGCTTATATCTTAGGGAATTTAACGAGATAATTAGCAATTATATAAAGTCAAATGGATTTGGAATTTATATAAATGCAAGCAACTTTTTAATTGGATATAATAAACTTGAAAATAATTATTACGGAGTATATGTAACAAACTCAATTAACGCAACATTTTTTGATTTATTCTTTTCAAACAATACATTTTCAATTTATTCAGATAATTCCTACTTGTACATTGAAAATGCTACAATAAATCATGGAAAAAATGGAATTTTAATTAATTCTGGAGAAATAGTAAATTCTTCAATAAGTAATCTTGAAAATGGAATAATAGGAGACAATATAGCAATAAGGAATTGTTCAATCAGGAATTGTAAAATAGGCGTAGAGAGCACTAATTCACAAATTTATTACACCATATTTGAAGGAAATGATGCGGGTGTTTATACAAATAATACATATATAAAGAATTGCTCTTTCTCAAAAAATATCTATGGGATTAAAGCAGGAAATGAAAACAACATATCAAATTCAACTTTTTCAACTAATTCATTTGCAATAATTTGTGATGGCGTGAATAACTACATTTCAAATTCAAGAATTTATAAGAATAACGGTGGAATATATCTGAAGAACTCCTTTAATTTAATCTATGAAAATGTAATTGAGGAGAATGAATATGGGTTGAGAATTTTCTCCTCTCCTCACAACACTTTTTATGGAAATATTTTTAAGGATAATAAATACAATTTTGATTTGGAGGGAGGCGAAATCTCTCATTTTTATCAAACAATATATGAAAATAATAAAGCAAATAATCTCACATTTTTATACTTGAGAAATGCATCAAATATTGAAATAAATGGAGGCTATGGTTACCTCGCCTTAATTGAGTGCAAAAACATCTCGCTGACCAATTTTAGCAACTCGCATGCAGGCGAATTGCTGGTTGCGGGTTGTGAGAATGTCACAATTAGAGATGGAATTTTGGAGGAAAATATTGAAGGAATTTATATTTTGAAGGGGAGAAATTTATCTTTTGAAAATCTAAAAATTAGAAATAATTCCTTGGGAATATCTGTGAAATCCTCGCAAAATTTGCTGATTTATAATTGTTTATTTGAAGGAAATATAAAGGGAATTAACCTATTTAACATTGAAAGAGAATTTTCTTATGTTAGGATGATTTCACTCAATTTTTATGGAAATAATTACGGGTTTAGTATAGAGAATGCTGAAGAAGTTAAGATTGATGGAATAAATGCAGGCATGAACAACATCGATGGAATAATATATAATGGGGATGTTTCGCTAAATAATTCAAATATTTCATTTTTATCATTTAAAAAATCTGATTTAGATATATCAAATTCATGCATTGATAAAATTTATGGAGAAAATTCAAAAATTTCAATCTCAAATACTTCAATTAAAAATTTCATTGCCATCGAATGCAATCTTTATATGCAGAAAAGCAATTTATCTGGAAATATCAATTTTATTAGAGGGAATATTGATATAAATAATAGCGTTTTTTATGATAATGAAGAGATATTATATAGCTCTTCTAATGTTTCAATAAGAAATTCATTTTTGGAAGGGAATAAGATAGTCAAATTCATTAATGTTAGCGGATTTTTAGAGAATAGCTCTATAGCAAACAATAGCATCGGAATTTTAATTGAAAATTCAACATTTTCATTGATAAACATAACATGCTATAAAAATGACATTGGAATTTATATAAATTCATCATACTGCAAATTTTCTTACGGAAATTTATCAGAAAACAATATTTCAATTTTTGTTAACGGAACAAATAACATAATTGAAAAAATATTGATTCATCATAATGAAAAAGGAATTTTAATTTATGGATACAATAATACAGTAAAAAATTGCTCTTTCTGGAGAAATGAAATTGGAATTGAAGCAAATGGAAGCAATAAAATATATTCAAATAATTTTGTTTATAATTTAATAAATGCAATTGAAAGAGGAAATAACATCTGGAATATAAGCTATCCATATGGGGGCAACTACTGGCATGACTATTCTGGAAAAGATATAATGAAAGGAGAAGGGCAGAATATAAGCGGTGGTGATGGAATTGGCGATGTCCCATATAAAATAAATGGAAGTTATGACTTCTATCCATTGATGCAAAAATGTTCTGCGGCTTTTATTCCAAATGAAAAGCCAATTGCAAAATTCTATTTCTATCCTTCCTTGCCAAATTCTTTTGAAAATATAATGTTTTTCGATGCTTCATATGATGAAAATGGGGAAGATGATATAATTTCGTGGTTATGGGATTTTGGAGATGCTTCAAAAAGCAATGAAAGAAATCCAACTCACAAATATACCGCCCCTGGAAATTATACAATAACTTTAAAAGTTAAAGATAAAAGCAATGAAAGTAGCATTTTTTCAATAAACATTTCAATAAAAAATATTCCTCCATATGCAGATTTTTCGTTCAAAAATGCAAAATCATATGAGATAATTGAATTTAATGCAAGTAATAGCTATGATTTAGATGGTTACATAGTTAATTATACATGGAGCTTTGGAGACGGAAGCATTGCATATGAAAATATTTCATATCATAAATACATAAAGCCAGGAATTTATAAAGTAAAACTTGTTGTTGTTGATAACAACGGGAGTAAAAAAGAATTAGAGAAAGAAATAGAAATAGCTAACAGAGAGCCGAGCGCAGATTTTGTATTTTCTCCAGAAAAAGCAAATCCTGGAGAAGAAATATCATTTACCGACCTCTCAACAGATATGGATGGAGAAATAATTTCATATATCTGGAAATTTGGAGATGGGAATGTTTCGTATGAGAAAAATCCATCGCATGCGTATGAAAAACCTGGAGAATATGAAGTTACATTAATAGTAAAAGATGATAACGGGGCAAGCTCAATTATAACAAAAACAATAACAGTAAAGAAAAAAGAGATCCCATCTTTTGAATTTATTATATTTGCAATTGCAATAATATTAATAATTTCAAGGAGAAAAAAAATAACTTAATTTATGGGCCCGGCCGGATTTGAACCGGCGACCATCTGGTTATGAGCCAGACGCTCCACCTGGCTAAGCTACGGGCCCACAAAATAATAGCAATTTGTGAATTTATTTTTTTCTATTAGCGAGTTGTCGAAAAATAGTTCTATGCTTTAATTTGTAAATTTTTTTAAATTTTATCATCAATTCCATATGTAGTGGAGATTTTCTAATCCTCCAAAAATGCCTTCTATTATTCCACGATTTGCTTTATATAGCTCTTCTGAAAATATTTCCAATGCTTTTCTTCTTATCCTCTTGGAATTGATTTTAAAATTGTTTTATTAAATCAATTTTGATTTGATAGAACAATTTTTATATATATGATTTCTTATTGCTAAGTGTGAGAGGAACGGGATAGCTTATTTTTCTCCTCCCCCTTGCCTCTCTCCGTTCCTCTCGCCTCCTCATCTAGCATATCAAGAATTTTATCTATTTCGCTGTGGGTTTCTTCTATCGGGCGATTTGTATATATAATATGCCATCCTTTTACAAGTCTGAGAGCTTTTTCCCTTACTTTTCTCAACTCCTCAAGATTTTCAAACATCTCTTTTTCTCCTCTTTTTTCAATTCTTCTCAGCGATTCCTCTGGCTCAACATCGAGGAAAAACATATATGGAGATGTAGGAAGAAAAGTTGAAAAAAATTTGTATAATATTTTTGCAATAGGAAATGGTAAATATGCAACACCTACTAAATACCGCACAACAATAAATGTATCTGCTTTACCATAAAATTTTCTTATGGAGCGAATCACATCCATTGCATAGTAAAATGATGCTTTGATATGATTTATTTTACCACCTTCAAGAAGCGCCTTTTTTGCCTTTATTCCATATTTATTGTCATTTTCTGGATGAGAGCGAATTATAACTTTCTCATTTCTTTTTTCATATCTCTCCTTTATCAAGTTTGCATGCGTGTCCTTGCCTGCTCCATCAAGCCCATCAACAACTATAAAGCGCATTTTATCCCATAGCAGAGGAGTGAGGCGGTTAATGAAACAGTTATATTATCAAGCCCTTTTGGAGTAATTGCTTCAACAACAGTTGCAAAAAAGCTTATAAAAGTTAGCAGAAGAACTGATTTAATGCCATCAAAAAAATTATAATAAAGCATTGCAATTGCCCCAAATAAAATAATTGCAAAAAACATACTTAATGAACCTTCTATACTCTTCTCATCCCCAAATATTTTATATTTTCTTTTGCCAAATTTTGTTCCAAGAAGAGAGGCAAAACCGTCACCATAAGACATTGCAACTATTCCTATTGCTATAAAAAATTTTTCATAAAAGAAAACATAGGCAAGCACCGTCCATGAAATTGAATAATATACCAGCCCCAGCCCATGTCCAGCAGAAGAAGCTTTACTCTCTATTTTTAATGGCGAATAAGGGCTCATCAAAAAGGTAAGAGGAATGAAAGGTGCGGCGGCGAGAAAAGTCATTACATATTTATTCTCGAATAAAGGGAGTATAAATAATATGTTTCCAACCATTATATGTAAGAATTTCCTACTCAAAACAGGATAGCTAGAAAGAATTTTTTCTGATAAAATTATAAGAATAAAAACATATAAATAAACAGCTATCAACCCAATTAGATCCATAAAAATGAATGCAATCTAAATATATATTTTTTAAAGAAATGTGTTAGTAAATTTCTTTGATTTACTATATTTCCAATCCTCTTTTAAGTGGAAAGAAAGTGATATTTAATTTCAGCGACTGATTTTGAGTTATACTCCTCTATTGACAAAATTGCCTTCATTATTTCATTTTCTTCTCCAATTAAAGCTACATTTAGTCCTTTTTGAGCTGCTTCAATAGCAGAATTTATAGGGCAAAATTCAAAATTGTATCTTATTTTTGCTTTTCCTGCTACTATTTTTCCAATTTCTCCTATTATTCCAATTCTATCAATGTTAATCTGCTGAATTTTTTTCTTTAATTTTTCAAAATTTAATTTTTTAACTTCCTTTTCTGGAGATGGAATAGAAAAGAGATATATCTCGCCTAAAGAAAGATCAATTATTCCTTCAACACCTGTTATTATAACATCTTCTCCTTTTTTTGCATTTTTTATTGCTATTCCATATGCAGATGAGCTTTTTCTTGAATAAGCATATAAATAACCATTTTTCATAAAAAGAGCTACTCTATCTCCCTCCCTTATCTTATTTCCCGCTATTGCATAACATGTTCTTATTATATTCAACTTTTTTTTCTTTTCTTCTATATATCTTTCAATAGAAGAAAGGTAAGTAAAAATTTCATCTATTCCTTTCACTGTAACTCTATATTTTCCTCCTACCATATCCACTAATCCATGAGCTTTCATTTCTTTAAGATATTTAGAAACACCTTGCTTTGTAATTCCTATTTTTTCTGCTATTTTGCTTAAATTTTCTCCATCTGTTGCTATTTCAAGCAATATAAGAAATTTTTTTGAAATTAAATCTTTAACCATAAAATTATTATTTCATGAATTAAAAATATTTCTAATGAAAATTTATAAATTGCTAAAATATTTCTCATATGAACGAAATTTATTTTAAATCTGCATCCACACCTTTTGCAAAGGATGCAATTCATCTCTCAATAGAGAAAATTTTTGAAAAAGTAAATAGAATAGAAAAAGGAGATATTGTTGCAGTTAAGTTGCATATGGGCGAACTTGGAAATAATGCATATGTGCGCCCTTTTTTTATTCGCAAAATCGTTGATATAGTAAAAAAAGCAGGAGGAAAGCCATTTATAACAGATACAACAACTCTATATGGTGGCCATAGAGGAAATGCAATAGATTATCTTTATACCGCTTCAATGCATGGTTTCAGCATTTCTTCAATGAATTGCCCTATTATAATAGCAGATGGCTTACTTGGAAAAGATGAAGAAATTATAGATATAAATGGAGAAAAGGTTGCAGTTGCAAAAGCAATAATTGAATCAGATTACTTGCTTGCAGTTTCTCATTTCAAGGGTCATGGAATGACAGGCTTTGGAGGAGCAATAAAAAATGTTGGCATGGGCTGCTGCAGCAAGGCTGGCAAGGCATGGCAGCATTCCGCGAGCAAGCCAGCTCATGATAAAAGCAAATGCATAGTTTGCAAAAAATGCCTTGTTTTTTGTCCATCTAAGGCAATTTATGAAAAAAATGGAGAAATTTTTATAGATTATGAAAAATGCAAGGGTTGCGGAGCATGCACTGTTTTATGTGAGCAAGGTTGCTTTTATATTAGCGATGCAAATGAGTTGCAGAGAAGGATAGCAATTGCTTGCAAAGCAATTATTCAAAAATTTGGTGAAAAAGTTTCTTTCATAAATTTTCTTACTGATATAACTCCAAGATGTGATTGCTGTTCATTTCCAGATAAGCCTTTAATAAATGATATTGGAATTTTATCGGGTAGCGATATAGTTGCAATAGATAAAGCATCATATGATTTAGTTTGCAATCATGCTGGGAAGGATATATTTTATGAAATTCATAAAATAGATGGAAAGATACAGCTTATAGAAGGAGAAAAAGTTGGAGTAGGAAAAATGGAATACAAGCTTATTGAAATTTAACATGGGAAAGGACATTTATCACATTTTCTTTTCCTGCAGAAATCTCTTCCAAGTTTCATAAAAGCTATTTCCATCTCAACTTCATCTATTCCTTCAATTTTTTTCAATTTTTTATTAAAGAGGTGATGCTTTTTTGCAGAAATTATTGCATATTCAGATATACTATGCTCTGTCCAAGGAAGTTCTCTTAAAAATATATTGATTGTAACATCTCCTATCCCTTTTGCTAAATTTTTTAACTCATCTTTAAGTTTTGATGATTCTTTTATTTTTTCAATTCCACCAAGCTTTAATATATTTTTGCAAGCTTCAATAATTTTATCTGCTGTTTTAAAATCATATCTTGTATATCCTCCTTCATCAAGGCATCTCACAATTTCATCCCATCCTCCTTCTATTATCTTTTCAGGGCTTGTATATCCATTTTTTTCAAGAATTTTATATGTTTTTATTGCATTTTTTTCTCTTATTGGGGCGCCAAAAAGAATAGATGCAAGAAACCATTTAAATGGCTCCTTCTCTGGATTTATTCCTAAAATTTCACTGTATCTTTTTCCATAAATTTTTACAAATTCTCTCAGCTCCATTTCAGATTAATTATATAAATTTCCTCGCTTTCCATCTTTTTATTTCCAGCAAAATCATATGCAACTAATTTTATTTCATGCCTTCCAATTGAAAATTCATCTATCTCCCATGAAGCATATTGATTTGTTGAATTTCCTCTATATGCATCATCGTAGTAAAACTCGATTAATTTTACTCCATTTAAATCATAGCATTCAACTTCTACTTTTAAATTCCCTATTATAAGAGTTATTTCTGCATCAATAATTTTTCTTCCAAAAATATATACTCCTTTTATAGGAGAGACAATATTTATTTCTGGTGCAATTGTATCTACTTTTATTTCAACTCTATTATTTTCTTCAAAATTCCCTGCAACATCAATAGAGAAAAATTCAAAAATGTATTTTCCATCTAGTAAGCTTACGCTGCCGTTATATTCTAAAAATTCTCCCCCATTTATCCTGTAAAATGTTCTATCTATGCCAGATACTAAATCATTTGAAAAAAGTGATACATTTATCTTTTCTTTATACCATCCATTTGATGAATTTTTATCAATAAAAATAAGAGTTGATGGTGGGCTTTTATCTATTTTAACAGTCGCAACTTTAGTTTCTTCATAATTTCCTGAATTATCAAAGCTATAATAATAAATTGTAAAATCCCCTTCTTCAGAAATTGCAACTGGCGCAACATATTCGCTCCAAGCGCCCGCGCCAATCTTGTAATAGCTTTTATTTACCCCGCTCAAGTAATCTATTGCATTTAAAATCAAAATTGCATTGCTTACATACCATCCATTTCGTCCATTTGCTTCTGGGTTCAATTTGCATATAGTGGAAGGAGGCGTTATATCTATTATTACTATTTTCGTTGTAGAATTTCTATTACCAGAATTATCTTCTACAAATAATGTTACATTATATATTCCTTCATTTTCATATGTATGATTTACGATAATTCCATATCCAATGCTTCCATCTCCAAAATCCCAAGTATAGTTTACTATATAGCCATCTGGATCATAGCTTGAGGATGCATAAAAAATAACAAATTTTCCATTTATTTCATAGGTAAATTGAGCTATTGATTTTTCGCTTATTACAATAGAAGTTGAAAAAGTGTCACTTGCTCCATCATTGTCTTTAACTTTTAGCGAAATCACATAGACACCAACATGAGAATAGGAGTGATTTATTATTTTACCATATTTTATATTTCCATCCCCTAAATCCCATTTATATTCGACAATTGTTCCATCTTTGTCATAGGATAAGGAGGCATCGAAAGTTACTATTTCTGTAGGGGATGCTACTTGAGGGGATATAAAATATGCCACAGGTGGGGCATTTGCCACCATTATATCTTCATAATATTCTCCAGATATCCCTCCATCTTCATCGTGAGCTCTGGAATAAACTCTTATTGTGTGATTTTTCATTGAAGAATTTATCTGGAGGCTATTATTTGTACTCCAATTTCTGATTAAAATACTCATTGTTAAATCATAAAATTTGTAATAATAGGTGATAGTATCATATGGAACATCTGTTGAGCCTGTTGCATTCGCAAACAAAGTATCTCCTACCTCAATATAAGAGGGAGTAAAGATAATATCTGTTGGGGGAGTAGGAGGTCTATTTAAAACTGTAACATAGCAAGTATCATTTCCAATTCCTCCATCATCATCTCTTACCTGCACTCTTACTATTCCTGTATAGTCATCATTCCATGTATAGTTTGCTGTTTTTGATGAAGACCAACTTGTATCATATATTCCATCATTATTCCAGTCCCATCTATATTCAAAAGTATCATTGCCTGGATCTGTTACATTCCCTGCTACAAATGTAATTGGTTGACCTTCATATCCTGTTTTATTTGATGTCCCAGATATTGTTGGAGGAGTATTATTCACTCTTATAAAAGTAGTAGAGGTATTTTCCGCCCCTTCATTATCTCTTACCCTCAGCTTTATTGTATAATTTCCGTCATCACTTATTCCAAAGGATTTTAGATTATTCCAATTTATTGAAGGACTTATTCCATAAACATCATATACGCCATCATTATTTAAATCCCAAGAATAATTTACAATGGACCCATCTGGATCATAGCTTCCAGACGCATTTAAATTAACTACTTCTCCTTCATTTATATAATATGGACCACCAGGATTGGAAATAGGAGGACGAGCTATAACTGTAATAATACAAGTATCGGTATCCTCTCCACCCATATTGTCTCTGACTCTCAAAGTAACAGTATAATTCCCCACCATATTATAAGAAGTAGTAACCTCGATACCATATGCATCTGTGAAATTTACTCCATCGCTTGCATCAAAATCCCAGCTATAATTAACAATATATCCATCGTAATCTACTGAAAGAGAGGCATTTAATATAACAGTTTCATTTCTATAAACTGTTTGATTTCCGCCTGCGTTGGCAATGGGTGGGAGATTGGGCGGGGGTGGTTCGGCTGTGGTAAATTCTTTTATATATAAAATGATTGAAAAAGAAATCAAAAGAGAAATAATTAATGTCATCAATTTTTTCTCTCTCATTGAGCAAAATATATTTTTTATATTTAAGCATTTTGGGTTCAAGATTTCATCGGGTATGTAGAATAAATAAAGAGATTTCCTGAGTATTTTCTATATTTTTAACTTTTCAATCAAATTTTTTAATTATCTTAAATTACTTTATTGCATAAAGTAATCATATTCATAAGAGTAATAGCAACTCCTCCAAGAGTAAAAGCTCTTATGTTTTCTCCAAATATTGTTTTTAACCTAGAGAAAACATATTCTTTGTTAAATCTTTCTTTGTAACCAGTAGCTTCTGCCCATTTTTCATATCCTAATTCATTATACAATTTAACTTCTTCCGCAAAATCTTTGCTTCCTCTTAGGAGGAGAATGAAATTTTATTTTCTTCTTTTTAGCTAGATTATAATTCTTTCTTGAGAAATATGCTTTATCTCCATAAATTGTAGAGCCAGAAGGAATATGCTCTATAAACTCTTCAAAAAGAGAGGAATCATTTACCTCTCCTTCAGTTATAGCAAAAGCTACTATTTCTCCTTTGCTATTACATATTTTATGGAGTTTATACCATTTCCTGGTATTTTTCTCCTTAAATTTTATTATTTTCCAGTTTCCTTTTCTTCTTATTGAAAAACCTGTTGAGTCTATAAAATACTTATCTGGCCTCAAATCTTTTTTGAAGAATAGTATTCCTTTAGGAATAAATTTTCTAATCCAGTCTTTTGATTCTTTCTTTATTCTTTTCTGTAAAGAAGTGTAATGAAAATTTTTTCCAAAAAGAGAATTAATTAAACCAGCTAATTCTCTATAAGGTAAAAATGTATAGAAAGCAGAAGCTATTGCAATTAAAGAATTAGGTATTTTATATTGTGCTCCTTTTTTCCTTTATTCATCTCTTCCAACTCTTCTTCCAGTTTCTTCTCATCTACTTTTAAAGCACTATATGCACCTTCTACCATCTCTTTCCCAATTTCAATTAATCTTCTATCCGTTTCTTTCCAGTCCATCTCATCCCCTCTTATTAAAGATGAAATAAAGGAAAGAAATTTAATCTTTTTCTTTTATTCTTTTATTCTACATACCCGATTTCATCATAAAATTTATATATATAACAAACATTATAATTTAAAGGAGGCAGAAAATGGAAGGGAAAAAAATGGTTTGTTGGTTTGCGGGTGTTTTAGCGATAGCAATGGTTATCTCAATAACAGCGGGAGGCGAAGATACCACCCCCCCTCAAACAATTATAACAGTGGAAGAACCAAATTGGGGGATATTGAACCAATATGTGAGTAGCCAAACACCGATATGGATAAATGGAACAGATGATAGCTCGGGGGTAAATGCAACTTATTACAGAATAGCTTTTGATGGGTATGAGCATCCTCTCAACCCAAATGATGGTTATTGCGGAAACACCAATATTACTTACTACAATGACAAGCTTTGGTATGTTAGATACAACAATTCTGTTGACTTTGCCCCGATTTATTTGCATGAAGAATGTGTGCATACTATAAAATATTTCAGTATAGACAATGCAACAAATGTTGAAAATGTAAAAACTAAAACATTCTATGTTGATAATACGCCACCATATTCTTGGATTGTGGTAGGGGATCCTAATTACAAGGTCAATGAAACTTATTATTATGTAAAGACTTCAACAAATATAACAATACTTGCCAATGATTATTATGACGGAAAAGAATGTGTTGTAGGAAACTGCACAATCTGGTATAGGATATATAATAACGGTTGGGGAGAATGGCAAAAAGGAGAAGCAGGAGTAAATGTAACATTTAATTTTTCTCAAGAATGTGAGCATTACTTGGAATGGTATGCAGTTGATGCACTTGGAAACAATGAAAGTGAAAATGGAATTCATAATGTAACATTTAAAGTAGATAACACACCACCTTCTTCTACCTGCGAATTTGGTAGCCCTCAATCTACGAGCGAAGGAAAAACCTATATAACAAGTAATACACCGATTTATTTAAATGCAACAGATGCAGGTTGTTTGCCAGGAACTTATATAATTTATTATAGAATAAATTACAGTAATTCATGGACGGAATGGTTACATGGCAACCTAAATGAAAATATAACCTTTACATTAAATGATTTAGGAATTCCCTGGAACGAAGATTGTGAGCATATAATTGAATATTATGCAGTTGATAAATTAGGAAACCAACAAATTACACAAAGTGAAACTGTTTATGTAGATAATACTCCACCAACTATTTCAAAATCTTTTGAAGGAGCACAATACAATCAGTATATAACATCTCAAACAACAATATATGTAAATTCAACAGATGCTGGTTTATGCCCAGTTGGTTCAGTAACACTAAATGTATCAATTTATTCATTTGGAACTGGAGGATGGACATATTATGAGACATTTGTTGAAAGTGGAACAGCAACCCGTAGCTTTACAATTCCAGAAGAATGTGAGCACTGGATAAATATAACTGCAATTGATGATTTAGGAAATACTGCTTATCATAATGAAACTGTTTATGTAGATAATACTCCACCAACTATTTCAAAATCTTTTGAAGGACCATATTATACAAATGGAACAAACCAATGGATAACATCTCAAACAAAAATATATGTAAATTCAACAGATAGTGGCACATGCAGAGTTCGCTCAGTTCATCTGCATGTGAAAGTATATAATGCATCAACTGGGCAATTAATCTATGATCAATGGAACAATGTAACAAGTGGAATAGCAAGGCTTAACTTTAACATTACTGAAGAATGTGAGCACTGGATAAATATAACTGCAATTGATGATTTAGGAAATACTGCTTATGATAATGAAACTGTTTATGTAGATAATACTCCACCATCTGGAACAACAATAGAATTTGGCCAGCCGGAATATGATAATTGGATAACTTCAGCAACAAACATAACCTTAGAAGAGGGAAATGATGGAGGAATATGTAAATGTGGTATAGATAAGATATATTATCGCATAAATGGCATAGAATATGAATATACAGCTCCATTTACAATACCAGATGAATGCAATCATACTATTGAATATTATGCAGTTGACTATCTTGGAAATAAAGAACCAATAAACAACATAACAGTTAGGGTGGATAATACTCCGCCATTAGTGAGAAAAGAAATATATGGACCATTTGATGAAATAAATGGGACATATGCAGTAAACTTTTCAACAATAATACATATAAAGAATGCATCTGATAGGGGATGTGATGGAGGAGTTGGTTTAGAACAAGTGGTATATAGGATATGGAATGGCACAGCCTGGCATCCGCAAAGTGATGGCGATTCATATTGTGGAAATATCAACATAACTACAATTGGGGGAATATCCTGGTATGTGGCAATAAATAACGCTGTTAACTTTACCAATATAACCTTCCACGAAGAATGTATCCATTATTTATTGATTGAAGCTTATGACAAACTTGGAAATAAATATTCTGATAATGAGACATTTGCTGTAGATAATAGCAAGCCCATTTCATGGATTACAATAGGAGAGCCAAGATGGGATGGCAATGAATATACTGCTCAGAATATATCAACCAACACAATTGTACATTTACATGGACAGGACTGGGGGTGCTTATCTCGCTGGAAGATAAAATATAAAATAGATGATGAAGATTGGAAAGAAGGAGGATGGTTTGAAGTAATTAATTTAACATTTGGTTCAGGAAACCATACTTTGGAATGGTTTGCAACTGATGGAGTAAATGAAGAAGTACATCATACACATAACTTCTACGTGATAAAGACACCGATTTCAAACTTCAGTTATACTCCTTCCTCTATCACAACTTCTACAATAGTTGTATTCATTGCGGATGAATATAAAAATCCAATAATAAACTTTACCTGGAATTTTGGAGACGGATACAATGGATATGGAGGAATAATAACACATCATTATACATCACCAGGTATGTTTAATGTTACATTAACAGCAAAAGCATTTGGTGGCTTGCTCGAAGAATCAACAACAAAAAGTCTGACAGTAATAGCATCCCATCCAGATTTTTATCCACCTGTTGCAAACTTTAAATGGTATCCAGAATCTCCTTACACTATAGACGAGATTGAATTTATTGATCTCTCATATGATACCGATGAAGGTGGCAATGAGATACTTTCATGGCTTTGGTATTTTGGAGACGGAGATATTTCAACTGAGGCAAATCCACACCATAAATATCGTGAGAATGGCACCTATACCGTGACTTTGTATGTATGGGATGATGAAGGAGCAGTAAACTGGACTTCCAAATACATAGTAGTGAATAATACTCCTCCAATAGCTGATTTCAATTGGAATTCTGCATGGTATACTGTAAATTTCATTGATAACTCAAGTGATCCAGATGGACATATAGTTAATTGGACATGGAATTTTGGAGATGGAAACATTGGTTATGACAAAAATCCGCAGCATACCTATAGCGAGAATGGAATTTATTATGTCACCTTAACAGTTAGAGATAATGATGGAGCTGAGGCAAGCATAACAAAAGAAATTTGGGTAGCCATACAAAGTCCAGTTGCAAACTTTACTATCGAGCCATGCTGCGGAATAATTGGCGAGACAATATACTTCAACAGCACTTCATATGATCCAGATGAAGATATAATAAATTGGACATGGGATTTTGGAGATGGAAGCATTGGTTACGGAGAAAAAACAACTCACCAATATTCTGCTGCAGGAGAATATAATGTTATTTTAACAGTTACTGATACAGATGGAATAAAAAATTCAACAAATAAAACAATAAAAATATACGGAAGAACATCATTTACATTTACTTTCTATTATGGATGGAATTTGATAACAATACCATTAACATATGAAGGAAATGCAAGCGATTTAGCTTCTCTTATAACCCAAAAAACTGGAGCAAATGTATTGGCTATAGCAAGATGGAATGCATCAAGGGATATGTTTGAAATGTGGATTTCCTACGACGAAAGTATTGACTTTCCAATAGAAGAGGGAGTTGGGTATTTCATATATGTACAAGGCAACGTTACCTTTACATTAGAAGAACATTATCCAGTATTGAGAGTAAAAGTTCCTCTCCAAGCAAGGCAAATACCCCCAGAAAACATGTCGGAAACAAACTGGAATCTGATAGGATGGTTTAAATATGAATCAATGAATGTAACTCAGTTCTTGCCATATTTCGTTGAAAAAGTTACAGGAATCAACAATACTACAGGAACACAGGTAAGTATATGGGATGCAATAAATCAAGGATACATCAACTATTTACCAATACCTGGATGGGCAACATTCTTTAATATAGAACAGGGAATGGGTGTGTTTGTGTGGCTGCGACCGATTCCCGAGGGAAGCTACTGGAAAGATGAGCAATGCCCATAAAAACTATTCTCTTTTCCCTTTTTTTAATTTTGTTTTTTTCTTTTGTTAATTCTCAACCCCCAACCCCTCATCCAGTGTGTGGTTATATATACTATGGTATAAGTAATATTCCAATAGATAATGCTTCTCTTATTATAACAAATTTTCAAAAAAATATTTCAATAAATATTGAAACAGATGAAAACGGTTTTTATATTTTCAACGGAACAGATATAGGGGAAAACGGGGATTTGATAAATATATTTGTATATAAAAACGAAAGATGGAGTGGAAATAAATCAATAAAACTAGATTTTTCCTATGCTTTTCAAGATATTGATATAAATCTTTTTCCTTTATGGAATAATAAGCCGAGTAGACCTATCATAAATGGTTCTTCTTATGGGCATCCAAATGTTTCCTATAATTTTGTTATAAATTGCGAGGATAATGATAACGATTTTTTTCAATATTTAATAGATTGGGACAATGATGGAATAATGGATGAATTCAGCTCATGGACAAAAACTTATGTTACAAATCACTTATGGAACGAAACTGGATTTTATGAAATAAGGATAGTGGTTAAAGATACAAGCGAAGAAGAAAATGAAACCTTATTTAATATGATTATAGAAAAAGAAAACATCCCTCCCTACGCGAATTTTACTTATCTTCCTGAAGAAATATATGAAAAAGAAAAGATAAAATTTATAGACAAATCAATAGATGAAGATGGATTTATAGTTAATTATACGTGGGAGTTTGGCGACGGTAACATAAGTTATGAGAGGAATCCGGAACATGTATATGAAAAAAGTGGAGAATATAATGTAACTTTAATTGTTATGGATAACAATGGGAGCACATCAAATAAAAAAATTCAAATAGAAGTAAAGCTAAATCATCCTCCTAATAAACCAGCTTTGCTATATCCACCAAATGGAGCAACTGGAATAAGCATTAATCCTACTTTATCATGGGAATGTAGCGATGTTGATGGAGGTGCCTTAACTTATGATGTTTATTTTGGAACTTCTTCGCCGCCACCAAAGTTAGCAACAGTTACAACTACAAGCTATAATCCAGGAACATTAAGCTATTCAACTACTTATTACTGGAGAATAGTAGCTAAAGATGGAAAAGAAGAAAATTCATCAGATATATGGCAATTTACAACTACGGCATATACTCCTCCATCTGCAAATCAGCCACCTACTTGCTCATTAAATGCAAATGTTAGCCATGGATATGCTCCTCTCTATGTTAATTTTATAATAAATGCAAGCGATACTGACGGAAGCATAGTAAGCTGGGAGCTAGATGTAAATAATGATGGAATTGCTGAATACAATGGCTCTGTTTTGCCAGCAACAAAAGAATATGTTTATAATAGCCCAGGAAATTATACAGCAAGGTTAAAAATAATCGATGATAAAGGAGCAAGTAGTGATGTAACAATAACAATATTGGTTTTGAATCGCCCTCCGAGTGTTAGGATAATATCTCCCAAAAACGGTGAAACAGTTAGAAAAAATTTCCTTGTATATGGAGAAGGAGAAGATGTAGACGGAAATATATTTCTGGTAGAAATAAGAGTAGATGGAGGAGAATGGAAAATTGCAAATGGTACAACAAAGTGGAATTATTCTCTAGAATTAAGTAAAGGAGAGCATATTATAGAAGCAAGAAGTTACGATGGAGTGAATTACAGTGAAGTTTTTTCCATCAAAATAAAAGTAGAAGATAAAAAAATACCATCCTTTGAGACAGTGATTGTTTTGATCACTCTTCTTTTCCTAATTTGGAAAAATAAATATAGAAAAAAATTATTTTGAAAATATGAAAAAAATAGCCGTGTTAGTAACATTTTCAATTTTGTTTAATTTTTCTTTTTCTCAACCAATTGAGGGACCGCATGCTATCTGTGGAAATATTTATCTCGGAAACGGTGCCTCAATTTCAAATTTTACAATGATCGCAATTAACCTGAATAGAGGAGATATTATAGAAAATGAAAGAATATACAAAAACTCTAACTATTATCAGTTTGATGTAGGAAAACCTGGCCCTAGTTGGAAAGACGGAGACACCGTGAGAATAATAGTTAATTCCACTTATAATAATGTTTTATTTGAAGGAATAAAAGAATTTAAGATAACAAAAGATTCTCCTTATCAAAAAATAGATGTTTATTTATATCCTCCTCCTCCTTCCTCTCCTTCATTAATCGGGATTAAAAAAGGATATATAAAGAGGTCTTATAATTTTAATGTATCTTCCTCTGACCCAAATAATTTTAAAATTTCTTATGGAATTGATTGGGACGGAGACGAAACAATAGATGAATGGTCACCATTAATTGATTCCGGAAAAATTTTTAGTGCCGAGAATTCTTGGGATACCGAGGGAAAATACACATTAAAAATAGTTGCTAAAAATGAATATGAAGCATCTTCCTTTTCTTATTTTTTTATAGAGATTTATTCACAACCTTATATACATATTCTTTATCCGAAGGGAGGAGAAACTCTAAGAGGAAAAATTAAAATTTTATGGAATACAACTTATGAAAAAGTTACTATCGAATATGGTGATGATACTTTTTGGGATACAATTGCATCCATTAATAATAGCGGAGAATATGAATGGGACACAACGAAATGTAAAGACGGAAAATACAAAATAAGAATAATTGCCAACGAAAACGATTTCATGAGTGAAGAAATTTCTGATTATTTTTATATAAAAAATGATAAAAAAATTCCCTCCCCCTCTTTCTTTATAATATGCATAATTTTAGCTATTTTAATAATGATAAAGAAAAAATTTCATATCTCATAATAATATTCTCCTGCTTCTTTTTGCTCTCTGTCAAGGCGCGAGTCGATTTTATTTATTCTAGGTCTATTGCTATCTTCATCTCTCCTAAATGTAATCTCTAAATCTTTTAAAAATAAATTCATTCCTTCCCTTAAGCTCATTGGTCCCTTAGCAAATCCCTTTCTGCCAGGCTCACCATAAAAAACCATTAGTGCTTGGCTAACCATATCAACAAAATATATATCGTGCTCAACAACCATACATGCCTTTCCTTCTTTTTCCATAACTCTTTTTATGGTTTTTGCGACTTTCATTCTTTGTTTTGCATCTAAATATGCAGAGGGCTCATCTATTAAATATAAATCTGCTTCTAAACTCAAGCAATAGGCAATTGCAACAGTTTGGAGCTCTCCACCAGACAAATTTTTTAAATCATTATCATAAAAATATTTTATATCAAGAGGATGTAAAACTTCTTTTTCATATAAACTATGAAATTTATCTTTGTTTTTCTCAAAAAGTTCTTCTACCTTGCCTTCTTCCGCTCTTATATATTGCGGCTTATAGCTTATTTTTATTTTTTTATCTATTTTTCCTTCATCTGGCTCAATTATTCCAGCGAGAAGCTTTATAAAAGTTGTTTTTCCAATTCCATTTGGACCAACAATTCCAATAACTTCCCCCTTATTTATCTTTCCCTCATTTACAATTAATTCAAAACCATCATATTTTTTCCTCAATTTATTAAAAATTATTAAATTTTCTGTTTCCTTAAAATCTCGAGGAGGATGCTTTTCAAACTTTATTTCATCACCAAACCTTACATTTTCCTCCTTTAAGTAACCCGAGAGATATATATTTATACCATGTCTTGCATTTTTTGCATCAGACACTATTCCATAAACTCCTCTTTTACCATATAAAATATAAATAATATCTGCAAGAAAATCCATCACTGCTAAATCATGTTCAACAACAACAACCATCTTATCTTCTGATATTTTTCTTATGATTTTTGCAATTTCCATTCTATTTTTTATATCTAAATAAGAAGTTGGCTCATCAAAAAGGTAAAGATCAGCATCTTCTCTTAAGGCAGCGAAAATAGCAACTTTTTGAAGCTCCCCTCCAGAAAGCTCACTCATCTTTTTATCGCTCATTCCCTCAATTTCATCTTCAATTCCTTTTTCTGAGAGAAAATCCTTTACACTTCCTTGGTAGCTTGCTAAATTGTCTATATATTGTGGTTTTATTGAAATTTTTAAATTTTTTTCAGAGATATTTTTTAAAAAATTATATAATTCTGTTCCTCTATATGTATCAGTTATCTCCTCCCAGCTTGGTTCTTTTTCTATTCTCCCTAAATTTGGCTTTATTTCACCAGATAAAATTTTTATTGCAGTTGTTTTTCCAATCCCATTTTCACCAAGCAATCCAACAACTTTTCCCTTTTTTGGAATCGGTAAGCGAAATAGTCTGAAACCATTTTCTCCATATTGATGCACAACACTCTCTTTTAGTTCCTCAGGCAAATTTTCTATATGAATGGCTTTAAAAGGACATTTATGAATGCATATCCCACATCCTACACATAATTGCTCTGATATAATTGGCTTATTAGCTTCCATCGAAATAACTTCAACACCACTCCTTACTTTTGGACAATATTTTACACATTCCATTGAACATTTTTTTGGCTGGCATCTATCCCTGTTCAACACAGCAATTCTCATTTTCTCAAGGAATAACCAACAATTTTATCAATAGAATTTATCGCAACTCTTGGCTCTTCAAAAACAGGTATTTTAAGTTTTAACAACTTTTTCTTTTGTTCTTCTACAAATTTTCCACCCATACATATTGAAATAAGATATTTTCCTGATTTTTTTAAACCAGAGTAAAGCTCTTTTAGGCTGGCTGCTAAAGGTGAGTCTTGAAAAACAAGTGTAAGAATAACAATATCTTCCTTACTCTCCTCAATTGCTTTAATAAAATCCTTTGCAGTCGCGCTTCCTGTCAAATCAACAATTCCCGCAATTTCTATATTTCTCGCCTGACCCGCAAAATCGCACGCCATCACGCCCGGCCCTGCCCCATTGGTGATTATCGCAATCCTTCCGCCAGATGGAAGACCACGCATTGCAAGTATTTTCAATATCCCAAAAAATTCTTCAAAGTCATCAGCAAATATTATATTTTTCTGTCTGCAAGCGCCTTCAAATATCTTATAGTTTGTTGCCATTGCTCCAGTGTGAAGAGTTGCTGCTTTCTGTCCAAGCTCGCTTCTTCCCGCCTTTAAAACAACAACAATCTTTTTATTTTTTATCTCAAAAAAATCTTTTCCAATTTCTTCTGCATATACTGCAACTATATCTGTTTTTTTATCATTTTCGAAATATTGAAGTAAATCAACTTCATTTACATCCGCTTTGTTGCCATAGGATACAAATTTATTAACACCTATTCCTTCCATTGCACATTTTTCAAGAAGAGCAATTCCAAATGTTCCTGATTGCGTAATTATTGAAACATTTCCTTTTTTTGGCATATCCATGTTTCTTTGGAAAAAAGTATTGAAACCATTTTCTGAATTAAAAACACCTATACAATTTGGTCCAATAATACGCATCTTATATTTTCTTGCTAACTCAACTAACTTTTTTTCTATCTCTATTTTTCCAATTTCCTTAAATCCACCAGATATTATGACAATATTTTTTATTCCCTTTTTACCGCATTTATCTACTTCTTGAATGCATTTATCTGCTTCAATAGCAATTACCGCTAAATCAACTTTATCATTTATTTCCTCTAAACTTTTATAACATCTTTTTCCAAGAATTTTTTTTCTATTGGGATTTATAGGATATGCTTTTATCTCGCTTTTTATTATATTTTTAAAGATTTCATATCCTATCTTACCTTTTTTGCTGGATGCACCTACTAATGCTACGCTTCTAGGCTTGAAAAACTTATCCATTTATTCTTCACTTAATATAACAAAATCTTTAACTGATTTAACTGATTCAAATGGAAATAGGATGTAGCCTTCTTCATTCTGATTGTACAAGCGCGGGTCTATTTTGTCAGATGGTTCCACAATAAGGTCGAGGAGCTTTCCACTGCTCGCATCAACAGTTATATTTCTCACTATCCCCAGATATAATCCACTATTGCTCATAACTTTTTTTCCTCTTAATTCATTCTCCATTATTTTCATGTTTATCAAATACGAAATATTTTCGCCTTTTTAATTTTGCGCTTTTGGCGGCTTTATTATGCTGTATAAAGATGATGAATTTTTTAGCTTCCCTCGCTATCTCTCAATTAAGATATCCAGAAAATGGTTGTAAAAGATTGAAGAAAAATAGCAAATATACAAAAAGATATAGTTGAAAGAGTTAGTAAAGAAAACAGAAACAAAAGAATAATTTGGTGAAGAAAAAGCCAAAACAAATCTATTTTTTATTCCAAATGAAAAAAGAGAAGAAAAGCTGAAAAATTTTAATGTTTTTTGCACCAATATAGATGTAACAAAAGTAGATATTGAATATCTAGCAGAAATATATAGAAAGAGATGGAATATAGAGAATTTTTATAGAGATGCTGAAAATAATTTCATGGTTAAAACAAAAACTGCTGATTTTATCATTAAGATATTTCTTCTTCCTTTTCATGTCTCTTTTGTACAATTTATGGTATTTTATTAGGATAGATTACTCAATAACAGCAGAAGAATGGAAGGATTTAATTGAAGATGAATTTATAGTAGGCAATTATGCACTGGAAATTATGCTCGACATGATAATTCAATTGAAATTGTTTTATTACTCTTTTCTTCTCCAGTTACAGGACTATCTTATGCTTTTATTTTTTAAGATATGATAAATTTCTGATAAGCTTGTACAATTGTTATTTATTTTGGAGAAAAACAAAAAATTTCCTAAAAATTGTTGTTGTAAAAGGCTTACAACATCAATTTATCGTTGAACATTCGGAAATACTGACTACCAGAAATTTATTCCAAAATATCTAAGAATAAATAGGATAGCAATGACAATAATTGTGATAGCAAAAACTTTTTCAATTATTTTACCCACCCTTATGTAAGCATTTACTATCTTTGTCCTCATGCTTCTCACGGCAGTTGTAAGAAAAATTACAGGGAAGCCGTGCCCGACTCCAAAAGCAAAAAGCAAAAGCCCGCCAATCAATAATGTTGTTTTTTGAGCCATAACCAGAATAAAAACAGGCAGAACAAGCGAGATAGCGCACGGCGCCCATCCAACAGCAAAAATCATACCTAAAAAGAATGCACCCAAAAACAGTGATTTTTTACTTAGTTTACCAAAAAAATTTATTCCCTTTTCTTTAAGTTCCCCATTTCTGATTCCGAGTCCTAATGGCTTGAAAATGTTTATTCCGAGAAGGAGTAAAATTATCCCGGCTATTAAGTAGAAGAGTGAAGAAATTGATATGAAAAATCCTATTGAAGAAACCATAATTCCAATTATTAAAAATATAAGAGATAAGCCAAAAGTAAAAAATATACCCACTCCTAAACCAATTAATGCTTCTTTTTTAAAATTTCCATTGCTTTTAGTAGCAAAAACGTAGGAAATCATTGAAATTAAAAGAACGATAGAGCATGGGGAAAAAGAAGTTATTATCCCAAGAATAAACATACCAAAAAATGTTATTTTATTTTCATCCTTTTTTTGATTTAAAGTTTCTCCAGCCAGAATTTTTTCAGCATCTTTTAACAATGAATCAGCGTTTTGCACGCCATCTATTTTTCCCCTCCCTATGCAATATACATGATAAACACCAACTATTGCCAACGATTGATTGATAAGAACTATTGTAGGATTTGAAATAGCTCCATCAATTGTATAATAGCTTGAATACAAATTTGCTATTTTATATGGAGAAAATTCCTCAATCCAGTACCATGTCACATTAATTTTATACCATTTTTCAACAAGCGTTTTTCCATCTTCTGAGGCATTATTTTTTCTTAAGTTGAGAGTTACAATTGTAATTTTTTCTTTTTTCATCTCTGAAAGTTTCGAGAGTTCAATTATCTGCTCTTTTAACTCTTTTTCACATTCCATACATATAGGTTTTTCAAGGTTCTGGATATGCATTATTGTTACATTTCCTATACAATCATTTAATGAAAAATTTTTACCATCAACTGTTATTGAACTGAACATAGGTGCATAATTTTCATCATTTCCCCTCGATGTGTTAGAAAGAATTGCAAGGATAACTAAAAGAATAATTAATTTAAATCTCATATTCTGCACCATAATATGATATGGCGTCACTGATATATTCAATCAACCACTCCTTTCCAGTTCTTCCTATCTCTGAATGCCATATTATCTGGGTTTCCCCTTTATATTCTACTTTTGAAATTATTATTGTTAGAGGAATATACCATTGCCCTGCTTGAGGATAATAAATATTGTATGCATCCCACGCCCTGCTATCGCTTCCATCTGTAAGAATGTCAATGTATATGATTTTATTTCCATATTCTTCCATTACCTCCTCTAAATCTTTTTGCTGCTGTATGCATGGCAGACAATTATTGCTGTGGACAAGTATAATGAGTGGTTTTTTTTCAATTTCATTTAAAACCCATTCAGGATGAGCAACTTTTTGTCCACTTTGTGGATGTAATGAAGGATAATCAATCCAGAAATCATCTTCTCCATCTCCTATTGAATTTTTTGCACTTATTGATGAGTTTTTAACGCATCCATTCAATATCAATGAAATAATGATTAATGCAATTATTTCTTTAATTTTATTCATGTCCTTCCCTCAACAATTTTTCTATCCTGCTTTTTATTTCATCTCTCACTCTTCTATATTCTTCAATATCCTTTCCTTTTGGATCAGGAATATTCCATTCAACTGTTTTTTCTTTTGGAGTTGGAGGGTATCCATCAATGCAACCCATGGTTACAATAATATCAAATTCTTCCTTTCCTGCAAGCATTTTTGGTTTTTTATTGCTTATATCAATACCTATTTCTTTCATTACTTCAATTGCTTTTTCATCTACTTTACTCGCTGGCTTTATTCCTGCACTCTCCGCTTTTGCATTTTTTGCCATTGAATTAAATATTGCTTCCGCCATCTGGCTTCTGCAAGAATTTTCTGTACATAGGAAAAGAATTTTTTTAAACCCGAATTTATCTCTTGTCCTATTTGCTATTGCTACAAGGCTCAGCATAATCGGCACTTCTTCAAGCACCCCAACAACAGTTGCAAGAGCTGCTCCTGAAGCAAGCCCATAAACAGATATAGCTACAGCCACAGCTAGCTCAAAAAAATTGCTAGCCCCTATCATAGCTGCTGGGGCGGCTATGCTATGGGGCAATTTCCATAGATATGCCCATCCATAAGAAATAGTGAAAATAAAATATGTTTGAATGGCAAAAGGAATTGCTATTAGTAATATATGGAATGGATTTGATATAATTATTTCTCCTTGAAAAGAGAAAAGAATAATAAGGGTTAGAAGCAAACCGATTATTGTAATCTTACCAATTTTCTTCAAAAGCACTTCTTCAAGCCATTTTATGCCCCTATTTTTTATTGCCCATTGCCTCGTTAAATAGCCAAATGTAAGGGGAATAACAACAAAAAGAATAACAGATAAAATCAGTGTATCATATGGAACCGCAAACCCGCTTATGTCAAGCAAAAATGAAACTATTGGAACATAAGCAAATAAAATTATAAGGTCATTTGTAGCTACCTGCACAAGTGTATAGCCCGCATCACCTCTGCTAAGATAACTCCAGACAAACACCATTGCGGTGCATGGCGCCGCCCCTAAGAAGACTGCCCCTGCAATATATTGGTTTTGCAAATCTGCGGGTATATATCTTGCAAATAAAAAAGAGAAAAATATCAATGAGAAAAGATACATGGTAAACGGCTTGATAATCCAGTTTATTGTCCATGTAAGGATAAGTCCTTTTGGTTTTTTTGCCGCATTTTTTATGCTGTTGAAATCAACTCTAACCATCATAGGATATATCATAAGCCATATCAACACAGCAACAGGCAGTGAAACATGCGCATATTCAAAATGACTTAGAATTTCTGGGAAGGCTGGGAAAAATTTTCCAATTAAAATACCTAAAATTATACAAATTGCTACCCATATTGTAAGATATTTTTCAAATATTCCAAGTTTCTCCATTATTCACACTCCTCTATGATTTTATTTGCTACTTTTTCTATCATTTTAAGAATATTATATATTTTATCATCAGATAGAGAATAAATTATTTTCTTTCCGTCTTGTCTTGTTTTAACAAGCCCGCAATCTCGAAGCATTTTTAAATGATGTGAAACAAGAGATTGTTCTATACCAGTAAATTCAGATATTTCATTAACACATTTTTCTCCTTCTCCAAGAAATTTTAAAATTTTTCTTCTATTTTCATCGGCTATACATTTAAGAAATTTATCATCTTTCATATGAATCAAAATTCATATGAAAATTTGATATTTAAATTTTATCTTCAAAGGATTCCCAAAATTTTTTCATGTAAATGCAACAAATTTTTATATCAGATTTTATTTTTTACTGGGCTCGTAGCTCAGCTAGGTAGAGCAGCAGGCTCTTAACCTGTTGGCCGGGGGTTCGAATCCCCCCGAGCCCGTAACAAATAATATCTATGTTCCATTAAGGAAAGAAATAGTAAAATATCTTATAAAAACAGAAAGATAATAAGTATTTTTGTGTTTTAGAGTTATGAGAAAAGATATATTAGCAACAGGAATAGCCCTTCTTATATTAGGGGGATTTTTATTTTTTTATAGTTATAATAAAGTAAAAGAATATCAAAATTTACGCATTTTGGATCCAGAAATACAAAAGAAATATGAAATGTTTTAGTTATTGGAATCTGTAGGAGCTCCTATTACACTTGTTGGGTTTGTAGGGGGCATAGCGGGTGCAGTTTCTCAACCGCCGGAAAAGGGCGTTAAAGATATGGAAAAAATAAAGGAGGAAAGATAATGAGAAGCGGGGTATCTGGAGATTTCAGATTCATTGCTTGACATCCCTTATCAATACTTATTGCCGGGGGATTTTTAATGATAATTTTAGGGAAGATTATAGGAGTATTTAATATTTTTAATTCATCTAATATAAATTTTATTTCAGTTTTATTAATATTGTTAGGTATAGGATTCGCCATTATAAGAATAGCTCTATATAGAAAAACAAAGATAAGATTATCTGGTCTATTTGAGATTTTTTTATGGGTATACTCCAAACTTCTTTTTCTTCCAAAAAGTTTTTTTATTGATTTTTATTAATCATGAAAAAGATGAAGCCAAAAGTTGCTATTGTTAGTGTTTATGATAAAAGGGGGATAGAAGATTTTTGTAAG
Organism: Thermoplasmatota archaeon; assembly: GCA_038818725.1. GTDB lineage: Archaea > Thermoplasmatota > E2 > UBA202 > JdFR-43 > JACIWB01. Next base: position 66,209 of record JAWAYL010000001.1, read on the forward strand.
GAATTGTTAAAAAATAATGTTAAGATATATGCTTCCGAGGGAACAAAAAAATATCTTGAGCAAAAAGGAATAAAAGTGAAAAGTGTTTCAAGCTACACTGGTTTTTCGGAATTGCTTGGAGGAAGAATAAAAACATTGAGCACAAAGTTGCATTCAGCAATCCTTGCAAGAGAAGATGAATTGGAAGAATTAAAAAGCAAAGGAATTGAGCCAATCGATATGGTTGTTTGCAATTTCTATCCATATAGCGTAGGTATAGATGAAATGGACATTGGTGGGCCTGCAATGGTGAGGGCTGCTGCAAAGAATTGGAGAAGAGTTATTGTAATATCAAGCCCTTCTCAATATGAAGAAGCAAAAAAATATCTAAGCAAAGGGTTTGACGAAAAAATTAGGTTAAGATTTGCAATTGAAGCATTACAGAGAACTTCATACTATGATGCAATGATTTTAAAAAGATATGAAAAAAATTTTCCATCTCTGCTCTGCTTACCTTACATTAAAAAAATGGATTTAAGATATGGAGAAAATCCTCATCAAAAAGCATCTTTTTATGTAAAAGAAGGCTTAAGCGAGGCATGTATTTCGAATGCAATTCAGCTTCAGGGAAAAGAGCTTTCCTACAATAATATTCTTGATGCCAATCATGCAATTGAATGCTTAAAAGAATTTGATGAGCCAACTGCTGTAATTGTAAAGCATGCCACGCCTTGCGGAATTGCCTCTTCTGAAAAAATAGAGGATGCATGGAGAAAAGCTTTTGAAACAGATACATACTCCCCATATGGAGGGATTGTTGCGGTAAATAGAAAAATTAATGAAAATTTGGCAAATGAAATGAAAAAAATTTTTCTTGAAATTATAATAGCTCCTTCCTTCAGCAATGAAGCATTGCAAATTTTCAGCGAGAAAAAAAATTTAAGGCTTTTGCAGATAAATAAACTTGGGAAGGAAAAAAGGAAAAAAGAAATAGAATTAAGGAGTGTTTGCGGTGGCCTTCTTTTGCAGGAAAAAGATGTTAAAAAAATCAATCCACAGGAATGGAAATTTGTGAGCAGAAAAAAGCCGAGCAAGGAGGATATTTCTTCAATGGTTTTTGCTGTTAAATGTGTAAGGCATGTAAAATCAAATGCGGTTGTTTTTGTTAAAGATAAAAGCACCGTTGCTATAGGAGGAGGACAAACATCGAGAGTTGATGCTGTATGGATTGCAACATATAAGGGGAAGGAAAGAATAAAGGGTTCGATAATGGCTTCAGATGCTTTTTTCCCTTTTAGAGATGCAGTTGACGAAGCAGCAAAAGCAGGCGTAAGAGCAATTGTTCAGCCAGGTGGTTCAATAAGGGATAAGGAAATTATAGAAGCAGCAGATGAGCATGGCATAATAATGGTATTTACTGGACAGAGATGCTTTTTGCATTAATAAAACTTAAAAATAAAGAAACATTACTCCTTGATGGAAGCAACAAAATATTCAACAGTAAAAGAAATAAAAGGCCCGTTGCTAATTGTTGAAGGAATTGGAGAAGTAGGATATGGAGAAATTGTAAAAATTAAAGGAGATGGAGAAAGAATAGGGCAGGTATTGGAAGCAGCTGAAGGAAAAGCTGTAATTCAGGTTTTTGAAGGAACTCGTGGTTTAGATGTAAAAAATACATCTGTTACTTTCACTGGAAAGCCAATGGAAATAGGTGTAACAGTCGACATGCTCGGAAGAGTATTTAATGGAATGTGCTCCCCAATAGATGGTTCTCCTCCTCCAATACCTGACGAAATAAGAAATGTAAATGGCTATCCAATAAACCCATCATCAAGAGAATATCCTCGTGACCCAATCCAGACAGGAATTTCAACAATTGATGGAATGAACACTCTTGTAAGAGGACAAAAACTGCCAATTTTCAGCGGCGCCGGCCTGCCACACAATGAGCTTGCCGCCCAGATAGCGAGACAGGCGAAAATAGGGCAGGAGAATTTTGCTGTTATTTTTTGTGCAATTGGAATAACTGCTGAAGAAGCGGACTTTTTTATGAAGGATTTTGAAGAGACGGGGGCTATTGAAAGAAGTGTTCTTTTTTTAAATCTTGCAAATGATCCGTCAATTGAAAGGTTGATTGCCCCAAAAGTTGCTCTTACGACCGCTGAATATCTTGCTTTTACCAAAGGAATGCATGTTCTTGTTATATTAACTGATATGACAAATTATGCTGAAGCATTGCGTGAAATATCTGCTGCAAGAGAAGAAGTTCCGGGAAGGAGAGGATATCCTGGGTATATGTATACTGATTTAGCGCAAAATTATGAAAGAGCTGGGCGAATTATCGGAAAAGAAGGATCAATAACTCAAATACCCATATTAACAATGCCAGATGATGATATAACCCATCCAATTCCTGATTTAACTGGTTATATAACTGAGGGGCAGATTGTTTTGTCAAGAGAGCTACATAATAAAGGAATATACCCTCCTGTTGCAGTATTACCTTCTCTTTCACGATTGATGGCGGAAGGAATAGGAAAAGGAAAGACAAGAGAAGACCATCATCAGCTTGCAAATCAGCTATATGCTGCATATGCTGAAGGATGTGATTTACGCGACTTGGTTGCTGTTGTTGGAGAAGAAGCTCTTACTGAAAGAGATAAAAAATACCTTGAATTTGCTGATGAATTTGAGGATAAATTTGTAAGACAGGGGAGAGATGAAGATAGAACATTTGAGGAAACACTAAATTTAGGATGGAAGCTACTTTCAAGATTTCCAAGAAGTGAGCTGAAAAAAATAGATGAGAAATATATTAGTAAATATTACATAACATGACAAAAAAAGTTATAGAAGATGTAAAGCCAACAAGAATGGAACTTTTGCAAGTTAGGAAAAGAAAAGAATTAGCTTTAAAAGGACATAAGCTTTTATCTGAAAAAAGAGACGCTCTCGTAACTTCTTTTCTTGATTTAATAAAAAAAAGAAAGGAAAAAAGAAAAGAGCTTGAGGGATTTTTAAATGATGCTTTAAAGGCAATAATAAAGGCAGAAATGATTTTGGGCGAGGAAAGAGTAAAAAGGCTCGCTGAAACAATTTATAGGGAAAGAGAATTGAATTTAAGCAATAAAAATATTATGGGGGTTAGCATTCCAGAATTTAGCATTAGTGAAAAAGAAACTCCTTCTTACAGTTTATTTTCAACATCAAGCGATTTTGATGAAGCTGTTAAAAAAGCAGAAGAGTTGCTTAATAAAATAGTTGAAATAGCGGAAATAGAAGCAAGCATACAAATGCTTGGAAGAGAGATAGAAAAAACAAAAAGAAGAGTAAATGCCCTCGAATATATATTTATACCTCGTCTTTTAAATACAATTTCTTATATAGAGAGGCAACTTGAAGAAATGGAAAGAGAAGATTTCTTCAGGAGAAAAAGGATAAAATATTTGCTTGGAAAATATGAAGATTGAAGAAGATGAAATACTAGGAAAATTTTTTGATACACCAGAAAAAAAAGCAAAATGGATGAGAAGAATATTTTATCTCTACTTATTATGGATTGTTTTTTTCATATGTGGCTTAATTTTGTGGCTAACGAGAGTTTTAAAGTAGAAAAAGTTTAAATACATGAGCAGTTTATTTTTTGAGGAGAAAATGAAATTAAAATATGCTATCTGGCTCATCTTTCTCTTATTTGGGTTAGTTATATTAATAAATGCTTCAGCCCATGCTCCAATCCATATAAATGGAAATGCTGATTTTGCAAATCAAGCAGGCAGCGAGGGCTGGCCCGGCGACGGCAGCCAGAAAAATCCTTACATAATTCAGAATTATGAAATAAATGCTCTCAGCGAGGATGGAATTAGAATAGAAAATACAAGTGTTTATTTTATTATAAGGAATTGCAAAATTTATAATGGAAGATATGGAATATACTTCAAAAATGTTACAAATGGAATAGTTGAAAATGTAAATTGCTATGAAAACCTTGGAGGAATAGGATTTAATAGCTCAATTGGCGATCAAATAAAAAATAGCAACTTTTATGAAAATCACTATTATGGAATTTATTTTTATAATTCCTCAGGAAATTCAATATTTAACTGCAACGCATACAGAAATGAAAATTATGGAATTGCTCTTGATAATTCCTTAAATAATATAATAAAAAATTGCAATTTTTATGAAAATAGCGATGGCATGATTTTATGGTTTTCAAATAAAAACACAATTGAAAATTGCTCTTTTTTTAATCACTATTACTATAGAGCATTTTATATGTTTCATTCAAGTGAGAATATAGTGAGGAACTGCTATTTTTATGATAACTCAATTGGCTTGCATCTCTATCTTTCAGATAAAAATAACATCTCAAATTGCAATTTCGCAAATTATGAAACTGATCTAAATTTTACAGAAAGCGATAAAAATGAGTTGCATAAATGCAAATTTTCTTCTGTTTTTCCAACAGAGCTAACAATAAATGCTTATTCAGGAAATTTGAGTATTAAAGGAATAACAGCTTCCCCGCCAGAGCCGGCTGGATGGAAAAGTGTAGGAAAATATATAGAGGCAAAAGGCAATCAGTGGGCAAATATATCAATATATTATGAGGAAGAGGAATATGAAGATTATTTTGAGATGCTTAAATATGATGGCAACCAATGGCTTTTGAATGGATGGTATGAAAGCAAAGGGATAAACAAGCAAGCAAATTATTTATGGGCAAATATAACTTCATTCAGCATTTTTGCTATAATGCAACAATTACCCTCTTTGGAAGTAAGCATATTAAAGCCAGGAAATTATCTTTATATTATGGATAGAGAAGTAATTCCATTACCAGAGCCATTTATAATAGGAAAAATTACAATTATTGCAAGCGCAAGCTCAATCTTGGGTATAGAAAAAGTAGAATTTTATATTGATAATCATCTAAGATTTGTTGATACAAGTGAGCCATATTCTTGGCTTTGGAGTGAATTTTCAGCTGCAAATCATGAAATAAAGGTTATTGCATATGATAAAGTTGGGCAAAATGCAACAGATAAAATAAGAGCATTTAAAATATTCTAAAATTTAAAATTAGTTTTAGTATAACTTTTATTAAAGTCAAGTTAAATTTTAGTAAAAATAGTTTTAGATGAAGTTCAATATTGCAAGGATGCGGGGCGTAAATTAAAATAATCTTATCAAAGGAAATTCTTTCATTTTTGGTTGGAAGAGTTTCTATATTAAGGTTGTTTTCATTTTCATTTAATGAATTTCTAAATGCAATTGGTCAAAAATAAATGATGCTATTGTTCAAAGGGCGGTATGGGAGCATGCATGCTATGGTGGTTATCCAAAGGTTATTCTTACAAATGATATAGAGATGAAAAAAAAAACAATTTAGAGAGACCTTGCTGAGACAATGCTGCTAAAAGATGTTGCAAGAGGTTTTTCAATAGAAGATTTAAAAGCCCTTGAAATGCGAAATGTTATCGCAAAGCAGTTTACTGATATAGAAGTTTAAAAAAGAATTTGCAGAAAATATTTAAATAATAAAAATTTAATTTGAATTATGAAGGTAAAAATAAAATATGGAATAATTAGCTTTTTTATGGTTTTAATTCTATTGCTTCCTTCTTTTAGTTTTTCAAATAGCTTTGCCATTTCTTTTGAAGCAATTCAAAATGAAGCTTATACTGGAGAAGCAATTCATTTCAAAGTTTCAATAAATGATTATAAAGAAGAAAATAAAGAGCAGTGGTATTATTATATTCTTGAATTAGGAGATGGTAGCAATAAAACTGGATTTGCAAATACCAATCCTTTCTATATTTCATGTGCTTATTCAAAAGAAGGAATTTATTATCCAAAAATTTCTGTTAAAAATGGAAATGAATGGATGCATAAAAGTTTGAGTGAGCCAATTAAAATTGAAAAAGGAAATATTGCTCCTATTGCAAAAATAAAATATTATGGCAATAATAAAGTTGGAGAAAAAATAAAATTTGATGCTTCAGAAAGCTATGATGAAGATGGAAGCATAATTAATTATACTTGGAAATTTGGAGATGGAAGCATTGCATATGATAAAATTGTAGAGCATAGATATAATAAGCCTGGTTGCTATACTGTTATTTTAACTGTTATTGATGATAAAGGAAGCAAAAATTTTGATGCAATTAGAATTGAAATTTTAGGTATAAATGATGACCCTAGCCAAGAAGATACAAGTGGTGGATTTGTTAAGATTTATAGTGGAAAATCCT
>JAWAYL010000002.1:0-71493 GCA_038818725.1 Thermoplasmatota archaeon
TGCTATCTCTTGAACTTTGGTACGCTTAGAATTTCATCTGGAGTTAGTAGAGAATGAAGAACTTATAATAGTTATTAGCGGATATTACAGAGAAAAATTAGGAATCCCTCGTACAAACGAGAAAATACAACTCGAAATTAGTGAGGTAAACTGTTGTGTAATTAAATATTTAATAGCTCCTTTCCATCATCCAAATCCATTTGTGAGGATGAGTATAATATTGGGCTTTCTTTCTCTTGGAATAGGTATTATCTCTTTAGTAATTGCTCTGATTGGAAGACTGTAAATTGTATTTTATTTAATACTACTGTTTTTTATTATTTCTTTTAGGATTTTCCTTGGCATTTTTGCTTTTAAAATTATATTTCGTTTAAAAAATTTTTAACAAATTTATATCTGTAAAACTCATTTTCTTTGGCATTTTTTTGGACTCGGAACTACTGTAGCAAAGTAGTTCCGAATGTGAATTAAATTTGCCAATCTGGAATATAAAAATAAATAATTCATATACTCGAAAAAATCATATATGAAGCAAAAGAAGAAATTGTGAAAATAAAAATTGCTATTGGCAAAGATTTACCTACCGCATAAAAATATTCTATTTTATCATCTCCTTCATCTATTCCATTTGCAAGCCTTAGTATTAAAAATACAAGAATAATAATATAAATTCCAATTACAATATCAAAATCTGCAGATGAAGTAACATAAAATATTTTTCCAAAAAGTGGAATTGTTATATCTTGAGAAAATGAAAAGTTCAATGAAGAAAGAATTTTTTGCATTAAATTTGCCATTCCAAGAGTTACTCCTCCTATTAATGGAGCGAAAAATGTTGCGGTTGAGCGAAGAGATGAAGTGATTGAAGCCAAGCTATCTCTTATTTTCCTCTCAACATCTTGAAGTTGCTTTAAATGGTCTGCTATTTTAACTATCGCAACACCAGCATATTCATAACTTTTCTTAACTCCTTCTATAAAAATTTTTATTATGGCTCTTATTCTATCTGAATAAACATCAGTAAGAGCCCCATATTCCTCATCAAAAAATGCATCCTCTATCTTTATTCTTCTTGAAATAAGGTTATAGAATGCTTTTGCAAAAACCTCTCCTATAACAGATCCTTTCATTGTTTGAGCTACATGGCTAAATGCTTCCTCTGGCGGCTTCCCTTCCGCAACCCGCCTGCCTAAAATATATAAAGCTTCTCCAAATTCCTTTTCCATTTTTCTTATTTTATCCCTCTCTTTCTTGTATTTTCCATATGTAAAAATAAAGTAAAAAGAAAAGGAAATTGCTATTCCCCATATCAGAAAAAATTTTGTAGAAAAATAAAGGAAGGCAATAAAAAATGGAAGGAAAATTAAAATTGAAATTAGGGCATTTCTTAAATTGTTTAATTTCTTTAAAGGCAATGAAGGTGGATTAAAAGTTGCTGGACGATTTGCAAGAATTTTTCTTATATAAAAAAATAGAAAGAGAGGAAGAAGAATATTGTAAAATATAATTATATGGAATATTGAGAATTTAAGTCCAATTACACTAACAGCGGGCAACATCGCTACAGTCGCAAGTGGCAGCATAAAACCAAGAGAATATATTATTAGAGTTGGTTGATGAAGCTTATTTGAGAAATCAATCATTAAATCTCTTGTTCCTTCAAGAACAATATCCAGCGATCTATCAAGTGTTGAAATCCTATTTTCTTCTTTTTCCTTTACAGAATTTCTTATTAAATGAATTGCTCTCTTAAAATATTCACTCCATTCCCCCCACAAATTTGAAAAATATGTTATTGCATCATCTATGCTTTTATGTATTCTTATCTCTAAATCCCATATAATTTTTCTTAAATCTTTTGCAAGCGAAGTATTTGATTCTTTTGCTGCAAAATAAAAAGCTCTTTCAAGATTTGGAACAAGCTTAAGATACATTACTAAATAGGATATTACTTCTGGAATGTCCCCGAGGGAGCGAGCTTTCATATATTTTGCCTTTATCTTAGGATATTCACTTATATAATGCAATGAAAGAAGAGGAAAAATAAATAAAAGAATAATTATTAGAAAAATTGTTAAGAAACCCATATTTTTAATTGAAAAATCATAAATTGCAAAAATTGATATTGAAATAAAAATTGCAATTAAAAAAGAAATTAGAGCGCAAATGTAAGAAAAATATATTATTTCATATGGTTCAAGCTCCGTTCCAATAAAATGCAAGCTATCAATAAATTCTTTTGAAACTTTTTTATTTATTTTTTCCTTATCCTCTTCCCTTATTTTTAATTTTCCAACAATTTTTTTACAAAAAATTTCAAACATATTTATTCAACCATTCATTCCATTTTTCCTCAATTTCACGAAAATCTTTAGTTTCCTCAAGAATCGACCAATAGAAATTGTTTGCATCCCTCACAAATTTTGCATCTGTTCTTCCAATTTCAACAATTTTTTCTTTCATTCTCGCCCTCATCTTTATATTTTCTATTGCTTCTTCCATGCTTATTCCCCATTTCCTAGCTATTTTCCCTATTATCTCTGATTGCCCCATATAAAATAAATCTGTTGCTTCAAGAATATCTTTTGAATAATCATATCTCATTATATCTGAAAAAATTTTATCAACATCTTCTTTTTCCCAAATCTTACTTACTTCAGATATTTGAATAACCCTTCTTATTCTTTCAATTCCTCCTCTCGCTCTTATAGGTGATGCAATAACAACTATATCTGTTGCTTTAAAAGAAACCGGTGCGACGCCTATATCATAAACAATTCTATCAAAAACATCCCTCGATGTTGAGCCATGAATTGTTCCCATAACTAAGTTGCCAGCTGCCCCTATTCTCATTGCTTCAAATAAAATTTTTGCCTCCTCACCACGAACTTCTCCCAAAATAATAACTGATTCTCCAAGCCTTAAAGCAGTTTTTATCGCTGTTTTTTCATCTATTCCTTCACTGCTTATAGCTGATTTCGTAACCAGTGATTGAATTTTATAACCTAATCTCTGGAGTTCATCTACTGGTAGCTCAGGAGTATCTTCTATAGTAAGAATTCTATATCTCTGGGGTATTTCAAGCATTAGTGAAGAAAGCAAGGATGTTTTACCAGCTCCTCTTGAGCCAGCAATTAAAATTGTTGCCTGCCCATCAACAAAAAAACTCAGCAAGCCAGCAGCAAGCGGAGATAGCATTTTACATGAAATAAATTTTGGAAGTGTCCATAATTCGGATGCATGCCTTCTTATTGCAAATGCTATTCCTTTTGGTGTTAGTGGCGGGGAAATTGCCGTAATGCGCGAGCCATATTGGGGGAGACCAACATCCATCACTGGAATTGCCTCTGAAAAACCTCTCCCACTTAAGCTTCTCAGACGAGATGATAATGCTTCAATGTCATTTTCTGAAAAATATATGTTTGTTACATATTCTTCTCCATCAAGAATTATATGAAGAGGGTTATAGGTTACAGGAGCATTTATATAAATATCCTGTATTTTTTTATCAGCAAGTAAATCTTCTAATATTCCAAATCCTGAAGTATATTTTGCAAAAACATCAGCCAAAAAGTCTATTCTCTCGCTACTAATTTTATATTTAATATTTTCTGCTATTTCCATTATTTTTTCCTTTCCAAATCTATAAAAATATTCTCTTGCTCTTTCCGTATCGATAAATGAAATATCAGTTGGCCTGTGTTTTGCAAGTTTTTCCTTTGCTTTAATAAGTATTTTAAGCTCTTCAAGGCTTAAATTATATTCAGGAGGTATTATAAAATACAATTTTTCAGCTCTTCTCTTCAGTTCATATAAAGAAACTTTTATACTGCTTCTTTCCTTTTTTATTTCATAACTTTTAATAAAAACTGCATCATTTGGAGGATTGTATTCAATTGAAGTATCGAAAAATATTGGCCTAACATAAATTCTTATATCTTCATAAGAGATGTGTTTTATCTTTTCAAAATTTTTTATTATATCTGATATTCTTTTTAAATTTTCGTTTCTGCAATAGTTACATTCTTCTTTTCTTAAAACAAAAGGCTTTTTAAATTTAAATGCTATATCTAAAAATTTATAAAAAGATTTTATCTGGTCTTTTTTACTTAAATCTATTGCGGATTTTATTTCTTTATTCAATATGCAATCTTCGCAATTTAATTTAATAGATGATATTTCCTCCATAAATTTTGAAATTTCAATAAGATTTTCTAAAGCTTCTCCTTCTATTATCTTTACAAAATAATGGCTCAATCTTATTCTATCGATTTTTCCTTCTTTTTCAATTATTTCAAGAATCTCTTTTCTGCAATTTTCATCTATAAGTGAAGAAGAATATTTACATGAATAGCAATCTATTTCAATTACACTCGCTCCCCCTTCTTTAACAATCCTATAACTCATTCAAAAATTTAATTTATTATTCAAATATATATTTTATGGATAAAAAATACATACTTGGAAGAAAAGATTCCGATGAAAAATCTGTTCTGAATATAGGAAAATATTATGCATTGGATGGCTCGCTTGGAGCTCCAGTATTTTTAGACATTTCAAAGCCCCATATAGTTTTTATTTGTGGAAAGAGAGGATATGGAAAATCCTATACCATTGGAGTTTTTCTTGAAGAATTTTACTCACTTGAAGAAGAAATAAGAAAAAACATTTCTTTTATTGTTGCCGATACTCTTGGAATTTTCTGGACAAGCATTTTTCCAAATAAAAGAGAGATTGAAAGCTTAAAAAGATGGGGAATTGATGCAAGTGGTATAGAAATTGAGATTTTTTCATCTCCTGAATTAGTTAGCTATTATAGAAAATTTGGAATAAAAGCAAATGAAATTTCAATAGCAACTTCTTATCTTAAAACATTTCACTGGTGCAGACTTTTTGGTATCTCTCCTAACTCTATGGAAGGAATTGCAATATCAAGAGCAATATGGGAAATGGAAGGAAAATATGATATAGATGACATAATAGAGAAAATAAGAGATGATGAAGAAATAAGCAATGAAACAAAGCTTGCCTGCATAAATTTTTTTGTTATGGCAAAAAATTTGAAAATATTTGCAAAAGAGGGAATAAATTTATCAGATATAGCAAAAAGAGGGAAAATATCGGTAATTGATTTAAGTTCTTATGATGAAAGTATAAAAGAAGTAATTTTAAGCATTTTAGGAGAAATTATTTTTTATGAAAGAATTATTGAAAGAAAAAAAGATGAAGAAAGGGAAATAGGATTTTCAAAAGCAGAGCAAAATTTGCCTTTCATATGGCTTGTAATAGATGAAGCACATATTTTTCTCTCAAAAGAGGATAGAATAACAAAAGATGTTTTTATAAAGAAATGGCTCCGCCAGGGGCGCCAGCCTGGCCTAAGCCTAATTTTAGCGACTCAAAGAGCAAGCTCAATGGACAGTGAAGTAGTGGCTCATGCAGATATAATTATCTGCCACCGCCTCACTTCGCAAGAGGATATAGATGCAATGAATAATGTTAGACCAACTTACATGAGAGAAAGCATAGGGGAGGCAATTAAAAAAATGGGGAGTGAGAAAGGGGTTGCTTTAATAATAGATGATGTGACCGAAGTTAGTCATTTAGTGAAGATTAGGCCGAGGAAAAGCTGGCATGGAGGAGGAGAGCCAAGCATAGCTATTTAGCAAAAATTTTTTCATTAAAAAATAAAATATATTTGGAAGATATTACTCTCAATGAACCCACTTATGCCAGTAAAGGGGAAAATAATTGAAAAAAGAAAAATAAATGATAAAAAATTTTTGAGAATCGAGGCAGAAAACTTTAATTTTATTCCAGGACAATTTGTAGAGATATCTCTTGCTGGAATTGGAGAATTTCCAATATCGATATGCTCCCCACCCTATGAAAAAAATTTTTTTGAAATTTGCATAAGAAAAGTTGGAAGAGCAACTTCTTTCTTCTATAATATAGATGAAATTGATTATGTTTTTTATAGAGGGCCGTATGGAAATGGCTTTCCAATGGAAAAACTGAAAGGGAAAAATATTGTCGCAATCATAGGAGGGCTTGGTATACTGCCATTAAGAAGTTTTATAAAAGAAGCTATTCATTCAAAAATTTATAATCAGATAAAAATTCTTTATGGAGCGAGGAGCAAGGACGAAATTATATTTCCAGAAGAAATTGAAGAATGGAAAAAGCATGCTGAGGTATATGAAATTTTTGAAAAAGAAGGAGAAAAAAGAGGTTTTGTAACTGAATTATTAAATGATATAGTTTTTGATGGGGACGAATATCTTCTTATATGTGGTCCGCCTGCAATGTTTAAGCCAGTTATAGAAAAAGCTATAAAAAGAGGAGCAAATGAAGAAAATATATATTTGTCTGTTGAAAGAAGAATGAAATGTGGCATTGGAAAATGTGGGCATTGTATTGTTGGAAGCTATTATGCATGCATTGATGGTCCTGTTTTTGAGTATGTTAAATATAAGCATGCTATTTTATAGCAAGTAAATGATAAATAAGAGATGATAATTATTTCAGCAATGCTTGTATATAAACAATTTCCAGTTTCGATAAATCAAGAAAAATGCTCAAAATGCAGAATATGTGTCTCAATATGTGATTGTTTTTCTTATGATAAAGAAAGGAGCATTATTTTATTAAATAATATTTCCTGCAAGGGCTGCGGGGTTTGCACCGCTTCCTGCCCTTCTTCTGCTATATCGCATATCCAAGATGATTCGTTTTTTTATTTCTCTGAAAAAAAGGAGGTAAATGAGCTTGAATGTGAAAAATGTCTTTATGAATTTGTTGAAAGAGAAGATTCAGTAATTTTTTGTGATAGAAGATTTGATATTGGAATTGCTATTAAAAAATTTTGCGAAGGAAAGAGAATAGAAGTAAAGAAGTGCATTTTTTCAGACAAGCTAGTAGAAAATGAAAAATTCAGAAAATTTTCAAAAATTGTTCATCTGTTTGGTGTAGAAAATGATTGAAGATATAATAACGAGAAGCAAAGCATATTATTGCGTTGAATGCAGGAAATGTAGTTCTGCATGTCCAGTTACAAGAGTTTATGGAAAATTTTCTCCAGCAAGTATGGTAGAACACTCTCTGATTGGCATAGAAGATGAAATAATTTATTCATATGATATATGGAAATGCCTCACTTGTGGAATTTGTGAGAAGATATGCCCCTCTGGTGTGGATTTTTTAAGCTTTATAAAAGAAATAAGAGAAATTGCAAGAGAAAATAAAAATTTTGGAATCTCAGCACATGAAAATATTTTTGAAGAAGTAGCTTGCTTATTTGGAAAAAATGATATATTTTTAGAAATGAATGATGTAGAGATAGATGACAAATCAAAAATTCTCTATTTTGCGGGCTGTTTGCCAATATATGATGTATTTTTTGATAGCATCGGATTCAATGGCATTGCTATTGCAAAAAATACAATTAAGATTTTGAATTATTTTGATATAGTTCCATCTGTAATATTTTCATGCTGTGGGCACGATGCTTTATGGAGTGGAAATAAAGGAATTTTTGAAAAAATGAAAAGAAAAAATATGGAAAAAATTAAAAATTTTGAAAAAATAATATTTTCCTGCCCTGAATGCTACAGAACTTTTAAATTTGATTATAAAGCAAATGTTGAAATGATGCATATTTCAGAATTCCTTGCAAAAAAAGATTTTGAAGAGAATTTAAATAAAATTTGTACAATTCATGATTCGTGCAGGCTCGGCCGCCATTTGGGAATTTATGATGAGCCAAGAGAAGCTCTTAAAAAAATTGGATGTGAAATAAAGGAAATGGAGCATTCTCGCGAAGCCTCGATCTGCTGCTCTACTTCTGCATGGATGGCATGCGACTGGATGGCGGAACAGTTAAGAAAAGAAAGGCTTGCTGAAGCGGAAGAGCAGGCAAATTTGCTCATCACTACTTGCCATAAATGCAAAATTCATTTCTTATGCACAATGAGTCATGAAAAATATAATATCGAAGTAAAGGATTTGGTTGAAGTTATTGGAGAGGCCATATGAAGAATGTGCTTATAATAGGAGGAGGCGTTGCTGGAATACAGGCGGCGCTTGACCTTGCGGATCAAGGCATACATGTTTATTTAGTTGAAAAAGAGCCAAGCATCGGCGGAAGAATGGCTTTGCTTGATAAAACAATGTCAACAAATGATTGCAGTATATGCATTCTTGCCCCTAAAATGAATGAATGCGCATCTCATCCAAATATAGAAATTCTTGAATATTCTGAAGTTATTGGGCTTGAGGGAAATGCTGGAAATTTTAAGGTTAAAGTTAAAAGAAAGGCAAAATATGTTGATTCAAGCAAATGCACTGGATGTGGTGATTGCATGGAAAAATGTCCTACTGAAGTTCCAAATGAATACAATAGCTATATCGATAAAAGGAAGGCAATTTTTCTTCCATTTCCTCAATCGGTTCCAAGAAAGGCAACAATTGATAAAAGATATTGCTTGAAATTGAATAAAAATAGATGCGGTCTTTGCCAGAAAATATGCAAGGCAAAGGCGATAGATTATAGCCAAGAAGATAAGATAATTGAGCTTGATGCCGCCTCAATAATAGTTGCAACAGGTTTAGAAGTATATAATCCATATGATATTAAAGAATATGGTTATGGAAAATTTGCAAATGTGCATAGTTGGATTGAATATGAAAGGCTTATAAATGCATCTGGTCCAACTCATGGACATTTAAAATGTGCTCCAGATGGAAGAAGACCCAAGAGAATTGCATTTATTCAATGCGTTGGCTCTAGAGATGTTAAAAGATGCGAATGGTGCTCTTCTGTCTGCTGTATGGTTTCAATAAAAAGTGCAATGCTTGCAAACGAGCATTACAATGATATCGAATCCTTCATATTTTATTCAGATTTAAGAGTTTTCAGTAAAAGATTTTATGAATATAGCAAAAGAGGAGAAAAAGATTACAAAATTACTTACATACATGCTCGTCCAGGAGAAATAAAAGAAGATAGGCATACAAAAAATCTGATAATATATTATGAAGATGAAAAGGAAGGAAAAGTAAAAGAGCTTGAAGTAGAGATGGTTATTCTTGCAACTCCAATAATGCCTTCAAAAAGCAATCTCGAAATTTCAAAAATTCTTGAAATAGAGCTTGATAAATATGGATTTATAAAAACAAATGAAGTTGAAACAACAAGAAAAGGCATATATGCTGCTGGTTGCTGTTGCTCGCCGAAAGACATAACTGAAAGCGTTTATCAGGCAAGCGCTGCCGCATGCAGGGCAGCGGAGTGGTGCCATGCCTAGAATAGGAGTTTTTATCTGCGACTGTGGAACAAATATAGCTGGCTTTTTAGATGTGCCTGCGGTATGTGAATATGCAAAAAGTTTGCCTGATGTAGTTTATGTAAAGGAAAATATGTATACTTGTTCAAATGCAGGCTTGCAAGAGATAATGAATGCAATTAAAGAGTATAATCTTGATAGAGTTGTTGTTGCATCATGCACGCCACGAACTCATGAACCACTTTTCAGAAAAGCATGTGAAATGGCTGGACTAAATAAATTTTTATTTGAATTTGTGAATATACGCGACCAATGCTCATGGGTCCATCAAAAAGAAAGAGAAAAAGCTACAGAAAAAGCAAAAGATTTGGTAAGAATGGGAGTTGCAAAAGCTCGCCTTCTTGAGCCTCTTGAGGAGATAAAAATAAGTGTGGAAAGAGCATGCCTTATTATAGGAGGTGGAATTTCTGGTTTAACCTCAGCTATTGCACTCGCAAAAAAAGGCATAGAGGTACATTTAGTGGAAAAAGATGAAAAGCTTGGAGGGATTTTAAACAATATTTACAGAGTTTATCCAGATGATGAGGAGGCAATTGAAATTTTAGAGGATATTATTGAAGAAGTTAAAAAATATAAAAATATAAATATATATCTATCAAGCGAGGTGGAGAAAGTAGATGGATATATAGGGAATTTTAATGTAAAAATAAAAGGAAAAATAAATAAGGAGATAAAAGTAGGAACAATAATTGTTGCAATAGGAGCAAAACCATATCAACCAGCATACATGTATAACTATCAGGAATATGAAAATATAATAACTCAGATTGAGCTTGAAGAAATGCTTAAAGAAAATAAAATAAAAGGAAAGAATTTTGTCTTTATTCAATGTGTTGGAGGAAGGGGAGAAAGGGTGAGATATTGCTCAAGAATATGTTGCATGAATTCAATAAAAAATGCAAGAATAATAAAGAAATTAATTCCTGATTCAAATGTTTATATAATTCATAAGGGCTTGCAGACATATGGAGTTAAATATGAAGAATATGTAAGGAAGGCAAGAGAGGAAGGTGTTAGATTTATAAGAGTAAGAGATGAAATTCCAACAGTTTCATCAATTGAAAGAAAAGATGGAAGAATTGTTGTTGGGTTCTATCATCCTGGACTAAGAAGAAAGATTGAATTGCCCGCAGATTTAGTAATTCTTTCAACACCTCTCGTAGAAAGTGAAGATGCAAAAAGAATATCTCAAATGCTAAAAGTTCCTCTTGGGCTGGATGGCTTTTTCTTTGAGGCGCATGTAAAGTTGCGCCCCGTAGATTTTGCAACAGATGGTATTTATATGTGTGGTTCATGCAGGGCGCCCGCAAGCATTGAGGAAGCAAAAATTCAAGCTTTAGCTGCTGCTGGAAGAGCATTAATTCCTATGGCAAATGGTTTTGTTAAAGTTGAGCCATATACACCATATATTGATGAGGAAAAATGCAGGGCTTGTGGGATGTGTGTTGAAGTATGTCCTTATGGAGCAATGAGGATTGTTGAAAAAAATGGTAAAAAAGTGGCGGAAAACATACAAGCAGCTTGTAAAGGATGTGGAGCTTGCTCTTCTTCCTGCATTCACAAGGCAATTGATATGAGGCATTTCAGTGATAAACAAATAATTGCTGAAATAGAGGTGATAGATTGAAAATACTTGGCTTGCTTTGCAACTGGTGCAGTTATGCAGGAGCGGATTTAGCTGGCGTTAGTAGATTTCAATATCCTCCAAGCATAAGAGTTGTTCGTGTGATGTGTTCAACAAGAGTTGAGCCATCTTTTATTATTAAAGCATTTTTAAAAGGAGTTGATGGTGTTCTTGTGGGCGGATGCCATCTTGGAGATTGCCACTATGTTACTGGAAATTACTATACCATAGGCAAGATTTATGTTGCAAAAAAATTGCTTAAATTTGCTGGAATTAATCCCTCTCGTTTAAGACTGGAGTGGATTTCTGCAAGTGAAGGAGAAAAATTTGCAAGAGTTGTTGAAGAATTTACAAGAGAAATTGAAGAGCTAGGCCCTTTAAAAGATGAGCTAAAAGATGATAATATGCTTAAAGTTGCATATAATGTCGCTAATAAGCCAAGAGCAAGAATAATTGCTTCAAAGCATAGAATGCTTACATTTTTTGGAAATAAATATAACGAAATATATACCAATTATGAATTTGATAGGATAAGTGATGAAATTTTAAAAGATGAAATGATTACAGAAGCAATAAAATTTTTATTAAAGGATGAAAAAAATTTTGAGGAAATTGCTGAAAGAATTGGAGTTAATGGAAAAACCTTATATTTTTACCTTCTTGATTTGATAAAAAAGGGAGAAATATCATTTAGAGAAGAAAATGGGAAATATCTGTTTTTTGTAGCAGATAAAAAGGAGGAAAAAATTGAGACATTTATACCAAATTCAATCATAAGCAAGGAGGCGCATCTAATATTTGGAGCAGGCGCAAAAGGAATAAACAGAGCAATTGAAATAGCAAGAAAAGGGGAAAATGTTGTTATTGTTGAAAGATTTCCTTCAATAAATAAATATATTATAAGAAAGCATGCCTCCTCTTTTGAAAATGAATGTAAATATGAGGAATTTTTAAATTTAGTAAAAGAAGGAAAAATAACTGTTTTAAATAATTCAATTGTAAAAAGCATAAGAGATGGAATTGTAAGAATAATAAAATATCCATCTCGTATAAATGAAAATTGCAATAACTGCAATATATGCTATGAAGTTTGCCCTCTTAAAACAGTTGATAGAGAGCAAACTCTTTTTTCAAGAAAGGCAGTTTATGGAAGAAACGGCATTCCATGCACCTTCTTTTTGGAGAGAGAAAGCCCGTTTTGCCAGACAAATTGTCCAGCACATGTAGATGTTCGTGGGTATGTAGCGAGAATTGCTGAAGGAGATTTTGAAGGAGCAATAAATGTTATAAGGCAAAGATTGCCATTACCTGGTGTGCTTGGAAGAGTATGTCCCCATCCTTGCGAAGAGTTTTGCAGAAGAAACGGGATTGATGAGGCAATTTCAATAAGACTACTAAAGAGATTTGTCGCTGACTGGGAATGGCAAAACAAGGGAATAATTTATCTTGGAAAAATGCCAGTAAATGAGAATAATAAGCGTAGGGTTGCTATAATTGGCTCTGGTCCTGCTGGCTTAACTGTTGCATATGAACTCGCCAGAATTGGCTACAAAGTTAAAATTTTTGAAGCATTACCTGTTGCCGGCGGGATGCTTGCTGTTGGCATACCTCCTTATAGGCTTCCAAAAGATGTGCTTGCTAGAGAAATAAATGCGATTCTTGAAATGGGGGTTGAATTGCAGTTGAATTGCAAGGTAGGAAAGGATATATCTTTTGATGAGGTGAGAAAAAATTTTGATGCGGTATTTATTGGAATTGGTGCACATAAAAGCAGGAAAATGGGAATTGAAGGAGAAAATTTGCGGGGTGTTATATCAGGTATTGATTTTTTAAGAGAAGTAAATATATATCCCGAAAATGTAAGAGCAATTATTTCTGGAAAGAAAGTAGTTGTTGTTGGCGGTGGAGATGTTGCAATAGATGCAGCAAGATGCGCAATAAGATTTGGATGCGATGTAACAATTTTATATAGACGAAGCAGGGATGAAATGCCAGCTCGTGAAGAGGAAATAAGATATGCAGAGGAGGAAGGGGTTAATTTTCGCTTTCTGGCAGCTCCATTAAAAATTATTGGGAAAGGAAGCGTTGAAAAAATCGAATGTATAGAAATGGAGCCTGGTGAGCCAGATGAAAGTGGGCGCAGGAGGCCTGTGCCGAAAAAAGGAAGCGAATTCTTCATTGAAGCAGATGTTGTTATCTCTGCAATTGGCCAGCAACCTGATTTATCATTTTTACCAGATGAAATAAAAAAAGATGGATTAATTGTTGTTGATGAAAATACTGGGGCAACTTCTTTGCCAGGAGTTTTTGCAGGAGGAGATGTAGTAAGTGGCCCTTCAATAGTAATAGAAGCGGTTGCATGGGGAAGAAGGGTTGCTAGAGCAATAGATGCATATTTAAATGGCAAAAAAATAGAATTTGATCCTATTGAAAGAGATATAAATAGGGCAATTGCAAGTTATGAAGATGTTGAACTAATGAAAAGAAATGTTGTTTTATCAATTTTTAAAAAAGAAAATAGGAAAAATATTGAAGAAATAAGCATCGATGAAAGATTAACAACATTTAAGGAAGTTGAAAAGGGTTTTGATAAAAAAACAGCAATAAGTGAGGCTTCTCGCTGCCTTGCCTGTAGGGCTTGCCTTGGCTGTGGGATATGTGGAAATGAATGCATTAGAAATGCTATTGATTATGAAGAAAAGGAGGAGGAGATTGAAATATTTGCAAAATCAATAGAAATTGATCCAGAAATAAAATTTAATTATGAATTTTTCACTCCTTTTGAAATTGAAGATATGCTCCAGCTAGGAATAATTATGAATTTTAAAGGAGAAAAAATAAAGAAGATATGCTTTTTAAATTTTGAGGAAAACAAATACTTCAATGAATTAAAGAAAAAAATTTTAGAAAATGGAATAGAAATTGGCGAATCAGATTTTAAAGTAGATTTCCGCTTTTATGAAACAGATTATTATAAAAAAATTAAAAAAATGGCTAGCTAATTTCTCCCGCCCAATATGGCTTCCTCACATATTCATATATCTTTTGAGATGCTATTGCTCCATGCGCTGCGCCAACAATAAGCAGGCGGAAAGCGCCTCGCACTATATCTCCAACCGCAAAAATTCCCTCAACATTTGTGCGCTGCATTGCATCAGTTATTATATAACCTTTTTCATCTGTTTTTATTCCAAGCTCAGCAAACATTTCTGTATTTGGTTTTAATCCAACTGCAAGAACTACTTTATCTACCTTGAGTGTTTTTCTTTCTCCTGTTTTGTTGTTGAAAATAACTGCTTCCTCAACTTTATCTTTTCCTCTTATTTCTTCAAGCTCTGTATTCAACAATATATTTATCTTACTTTCCTCCATTTTCTTTACATTTTCATCTAAAGCCCTGAATCTATCTCTCCTATGGATTATTGTTATTTCTTTAGCAAGATCAACTAAATCAAGGGCTGCATCAACAGCGGTATCTCCTCCTCCAACAATGAGAACCTTGCTATCTATAAAATCTTCTCTATGAGTAACATAGTAATAAACACCCTTATCTCCTTTATTGAATTTACTTTCTCCTTCTATACCAAGTTCCTGAGGGCGTGTTCCAGTTGCTATAACAATTGTCTTACCATGATATTCATTCTCTTCTGTTTTCACAACTCCTCCTTTTTCTATTTTAATGACTCTTTCTCTTACCATTTTAATATATGGACTTTCTCTTGCTTGCTTTATCCATTTTCTTACAAGTTCAATTCCAGTTATTCCTTCTGGAAAGCCAGGATAATTTGGTATTACCTTGCTTGGATATAGTGTTGCTGGCAAACCACCCCATTTTCCTCCTTCAAGTATAAGTGTTTTAAGCATTCTACTTGCACACATGATAGCAGTTGTCAATCCAGCTGGTCCGCCTCCAACAACTATAACATCATACATTTCTTCCATGTTTATCCCAAAATATATACAAATTTAATTTATTATTTTTGTGGAAAAAGCAGAATAGCAGCGTAGCGATTAACTTAATTTCTATTTTCTTTGTTGTAGCATCCCTTCCTGAAAGAGAATCAGGAGGGTCTTATTTCTTTACACTGCCAATTTCCACGTGAAAAAATATATATATCAAAGCATTTTTTCATAGGGCCTGTAGCTCAGCTAGGTAGAGCACCTGGCTTTTAACCAGGTGGCCGAGGGTTCGAAATGGCGCTGCCACGAAAATCCCCCCAGGCCCGCTAGTCTATATATTAGGGAGTGAAAGAAAAAGATTAAATTTCTTTCCTTATAGTTGGATGGGATGAAATGGGTTGGAAAGAACGAGTAGAAGATTTGAAGATGAATAAAGGAGCACACTATTGCTCTTTTTGAAGCAACATATGATTGAGGTAATAAATTTGCAAATCAGCTAAAATTCTAGCTTTTTAAAGGATGAGATAGCTTTATTTTATATCCTTTCTTTTCTAGCCATTATTGGCTAATATAATTGCTATTTCAATGCTTGAAAATTCTTTAAAAAAATTCAATTAATGCTCTTTTCTCGTTCTAATTTTACCTTCTTTTATTATTTCAGTCGTTACTTTTACACCCATTTGATATGCTTGGGCTTTATCATGCTATCAACCCTATCGAAAACAAATTGAAAACGGGACAAAAATATTAAACTGTCTTTTCTTAACAAATCATCATATTTTAGGTATGAAGAGTTGCTCTTTCCTCTCTCACTAAGGGAACATTGCAGTAAGGACAAAATCCTTAAATACCAAAAAAGTATTACATTTTGATAAAAAAGTAATATGTGATAAGATGTGGCTTATAACAACGCTTATATTTGCAACTATTGCAACCTTGCTTCATTTATTAATTAAAAAGCATAAGTTAGATTATCTTGCCCTCATGCTTTGGGGAGCATTTCTTATGATATTAGTTGATCATGTGCTTGGCTATGAAGGAGGAAATTTTTTGGAATATGAAACCGAAGGATTAATAAACAATGGAATTATTCTAGGAATTGTTATGGTAATTCCAGTTGTTGCAATATGGCTTGTGCTTTTAGCAATTGAAAAAAAATAAGAGGTGATGAAAAATGGCATGCTTCCTTGTGCCGGCAGCAGCAGGCGCAGCAACGCTTGCAATAAGAAAAAAGATACATAAAAAATATAGAATGGGTCTGTTGAATGCTATGCTTTGGGGTGGGGTTGCAATGCTTGCGGTTGAGCATATAGCCCACAGAGAGATAGTTCCTTATCCACCATTCCTTACCGCTGGTTTGAATGAAGTGCTTCCAGAAATGCTGAGAATTGGTGTACCGATGACATTGCTAATATTCTTTGTGTGGGCAATAATTGTTGCAATGGCGGAATTAATACCAAAGAAGAAGGAATTAAAAAGTGAATAGGCTAAAATCAAGAATTTCATAAAAATCTTTGATTTTGCTGGAGTAAAATAGATGACTCTTGCATTTGCAATCACTTGAGCCAAATTTAGGAATGGCTTGAAAGGAGAGAAATTTTTTTGCTATTTTGCACTCTTCCTTAAATTTGCTTTCTTTATAAAAAATTTTTTTTATTTTTCCTTCTTCGAGTAAATAATCAATATGCCATCTTTTTCTTTTTTCTTTTCTTAAATGCCTTTCAATTCTTTTTTCAATGCTGTTCATTGCTGAGCCAATATATGCATAGTATCCTTTTTTAAAATAAATCTCTCTTTTTCCAATTTTTATTTTTTTATCATTTTCAATTTCGATTATAAGAATATAGCTTCCTTTCATTTTCTTTATTTATTTCTTCGAATCTGTAATTTTTCTACAATCTCTTCACTAATTCCTCTTGCAATTCTTTCCATCTTATTTTCCCATTTTTCCCTTAAAACAATTAACGTTTTTATAACATTGAATAGCTTAAAAATTTTATATATTGCATCATTTTTTTTCCATGAGAATATAATTATTCAATTTAATAAACTTTAGGAAAACAAGATTTTCCTCGAAATGATTGGCCAAGCTTTAGAGATATATCTCCTTTAGGCTAAGAAGGCATTGGCTGAGTCAAAAGATTTGAAAGAATGCATTGTTTTATATCTTTCTTCTTCTCTTTAGAGAGATAATCTCTGCATATAAGTGAAGAACTTTCCAAAATTAAAGGCAGCAGACTATTCCACCATATGCAAAAGATTGCAAAAGATGGTGCAAATATGGACAAAGATGGTTTGCAGAGACATTCTTATCAGGAGTTAAAAGAATATTTGGAGAAACAACTAAAACCTTTCACTAATTGTTCAACAAAGCAGAAAATGAAAACATGTTTATAATATCACGAAATGTGTGGAAAATCGGAGAACAAAATATTTTGAAGCCAAATGTTATTGGTTTGAAGCCAAATTTATATACTTCCGTGCTATTTATTAGCATGTTCTATTATATTTTGCCGCTTCTTGCTGGATTAATTGCTCAATATATAGATGGAATGCTTGGCATGGGATATGGCGTTTCTTCTTCCTCACTTCTAGTTGCCGCCGGCTTTATGCCTGCTCTTGTATCCGCATCGGTTCACATGGCTGAAATATTTGTTTCATTCACGTCTGGAATAAGTCATCTAAAATTTGGAAATGTTGATAAAGATATTTTATTGCCTTTAATAATTCCAGGCGTGGTTGGAGGAATGCTGGGCGCCTATATTCTTTCAGATATAATTCCTGAAAAAGAGGTTAAGATAATTGTTAGCTTTATCCTCCTTTGTTTGGGAATTGTAATATTTTTAAGATTTTACTTTGGGAAAATAAAGAAAAGAGAAGGAAATTTCTCAAAAAGATTCATAATTGCTGTTGGTTTTGCTGGTGGACTGCTGGATGCGATAGGCGGAGGAGGATGGGGACCAGTATGCACATCTTCGCTTGTCGCATCAAATAAAAGGAGGCCAAGGAAAATAATTGGTTCTGTAAATTTTGCTGAATTTTTTGTAACAATATCAATAACAATAACATTCGCGATAACTATTGGAATAGAAAATTTCCTTTGGCATATAACCCTGCCACTAATAGCAGGAGGAGTTATAGCAGCTCCTTTAGCCGCATATACTTGCAAGCGAATTCCATCTGTTTTACTTGGTAGCCTTGTAGGAATATTACTTACGCTATTAAATGCAAGAACAATAATCTTATCCTTTATATCAATAAATTTTGTAGTAATTCTGACTATACTTATTTCAATTTTTGCATTCCTCCTTATTATTAAATATGTAAAGCCGGAGAGCAGAATTTTGGAGGAAGAAGAATGAAAATAGATATGAAAGATGTTGAATATATAACTGAGACAAGTGTAACAATAAGAGGAAGTAGAAGAAGAACAACTCTGCCAAAACATATAGTTGAAAAAATTGGAATAAAAGATGGAGATAAAATAAGATGGATACTATTTAAAGACGGAACAATTTATGTCATGAAAGTAGAGTAAATCATCTTCTATTTTTAGCAAGCCATTCCTTTTCAGTATTTCTGAAGTGAAAATTTAGAAAAATAAGATAAAGAGGGAGGAGGTTTATCTGGCGAGGTAAATTTCTATACAAGAAACATTTACTTTTCCGCCCTGCTCATTCGTTAGTTCTTCTGTGAATATCTTTACATCCTCTATTTTTGCATCTGGCACAAATCTTCTTCTGACAATCTCTGCCACATCGACTGCTCTGGAGATTGCTCTTCCCCTCGCCTTTATTGCTACCTTGTTCGCTCCAGAGTTCAGCTGTGTTATTGCTGCCAACACATAATTCATAGGTGGTTTATTTCCCACAAAGACCACATTTTCCTGTTGCATTTTGATCCCTCAGCACACAATATAAAATCAAAATATAAAAGTATCGGTCTCGCTACAAAGCTGTTAACTTAGCGAATTTTTTCGAAAAAATAAAGCATTCCATCCCTTGTTTTAAAGGATGAAAACATGACAGATGGAATGCAATTATTAAAACTAGAAGTGCTATAGGCATGCTCTCTTAAACCTATAAATATATCAAATTTATTATAGATGTGGAGAAGTGGAGATCAAGGGCAGCATTTTTGCTTGCGTCAATTGGCTCAGCGGTAGGGCTGGGCAATGTATGGCGCTTTCCATATGTGTGCTACAAAAGTGGTGGAGGAGCTTTTTTAATTCCTTACATAATTGCCATTTTTGTTGTTGGGATTCCGCTTTTAATTGCAGAATTTGCGATAGGAAGCATTTATAGAAAATCTTCACCAATGGCATTAAAAAGAATTTCAAAAAAAAGTGAATTTGCTGGATGGTTAAGCGTGATTGTTGCATTTTTTATCTCAATATATTATTGTGTAATAGTTGGATGGAGTCTCTGCTATATTTTTCATTCAATTTTTATGGCATGGGGGCAAGATGCCTCTTCTTTCTTTTATTATAAATTTTTAAGCAATGTAGGGCAGATTCTTTTTTCAATTCTTTTTGTCTGGGTTGCAATATATCTTATCCTTTATAAAGGAGTTGAATCTATTGGTAAATTTTCTTTAATAGCGATTCCTTTTCCAATTATATTATTGCTAATATTAACATTTGTCGGATTTTCTTTGCCAAATTCTATTAAAGGGTTAGAGTTCTATCTTTCTCCCGACTTCTCAAAACTTTTATTGCCCTCAACCTGGCTATCTGCTTTTGCACAGGTTTTCTTCTCACTTTCTCTTGCTCAAGGAATAATGATTGCTTACGGAAGTTATTTAGAAAAAAAATCAGATATATCAAACAATTCATTTATCACCGCATTTGCAGATAGTGGAATCGCATTTCTTGGTGGATTTGCTGTTTTTTCAACTCTTGGCTATCTTTCCTTTGCCACTGGAATGCAATTTGAAGAAATTGCAAAGGGTGGATTTGCTCTTGCATTCATTACTTATCCAACAGTTATATCAAAAATTCCATTTCTTCAAGCAGTTTTTGGAATAATCTTCTTTTCAATTTTATTCTTATTTGGACTAACTTCCGCATATTCAATGATTGAAGCAATTTCTAAAAGTATAAGTGAAAAATTTAAAATATCAAGAGGAAAATCAAATTTTTTAATTTGTTCAATTGGATTTATTTCTGGTTTGATATTTATAAAAAATATATTTCTAATAGAGACAGCAGATTATTTCATTTCAGATTTTGCACTTGTAGCTTGTGGATTGCTTGAATGTATAATATTTGCTCATCTGATGGGTGAGGAAAAATTGAGGAAGTACATAAATAAAGTATCAGAAATAAAAGTTGGCAATTGGTTTGGCATATCATTAAAATTTTTAGCACCAGCAGTGCTTTTATTGATGCTTCTTGCTTCTTCAACTAATCTTTTTAACTATCCTATAGCTGGCTTTTTCATAATTTCACTGATTTTTTTAATATCCCTGATTTTATGGAGGATAAAATGTCAGCGGGCGCAATAATAATGGCAATAATTGGATGCGCTGTTTTTTATGGTGGCCTATTTTATTGTTTATACAGAGCTTTGAGAAAAAAATAATCATTCAAGAAAAGTTAGCGCATACATAACAGTTATCCCAGCAATTATAGATAAAAGCTGAAGAAGAGATTTTTTTATGTTTAATTCTTTATGCAATTCAGGCACTAAATCGGAGCCAGCAATATATATAAATCCTCCCATTGCAATAGGAATGAGGATATTTGTAAGGATGTCGCTTTTGAATATCAAAACAATTAATGCACCAATAATTGCAGTAAGAGCAGAGAGAAAATTGAATAGTAAAGCTTTTGACTTACTAAATCCTCCATATAGAAGAGAACCAAAATCACCTATTTCCTGAGGTATCTCATGAAATATAACAGCTATAGTTGTTGCAATTCCAAGATTTAAGTTTGCCATATAGCTTGCTCCTATAACAAGTCCATCCATAAGATTATGAAGTGTGTCTCCAAAAAGAATCATGAAAGAGAGTGAGTGAGGATGCTTATCAGAAGGAAGCACATGACAATGTCTCCAGCAGATAATTTTTTCAAGCAAGAAATAAGCAACAATTCCGAGAAGAATATAAAGCCCATAGTAAATCTTAAATTCCCTCTCTATCATCTCTGGCAAAAGATGCAGAAATGCTCCGCCCAGAAGCCCGCCAGCAGAGAAGGCGACCAGATAAATTAAAAATTTCCTGAGTTTTTCATCATTTATCCATATAACTGTTATGCCTATAAGAGATATTAAACTTACGAATATAACACTTAAAATCGTATATAGCCAAATCATATTACCTCTAAAGTTATTTCTCTTCCCATATTATCATAAGCTTTCCAGGTTTCTTCATTATAAGGATATGCCACAATTATATGAATTCTTCCACTTTTTCCAAAGGTTTGCAAATCTTCAATGGACGGAAGATAGCTACCTGAAGGATGCGAGTGGGCGGTGCCAACTATTGATTTATCCACAGGAAGCATTGCAAGATTAAATGATGCTGATCTTTTTCCATATATCATTTGTGGCACTATAACAAATTCCTCTATTATATCCTTTTTCTTCCCAACAGAAAGAAATGCTAAAAATTCCTTTGGATGCATTTCCTTTGCTGATTCAATTATTGTGTTCAAACATTCTTTTTTTATTTTCATCTTTCCAATTTTTTATAAATTTTCTCAAAAAATTTATTGTTTATTTTTATAAATTTTGCTCTCTCCTCTGATATCATTGCCTCAATAAAATCATCTTTTGCTATTTTTTCATTATAAAGACCATCTATTGCAATTTCTGCGTCCTTTTCAACTTCTATTTTTATTTTTCTTTCAGAAGATAAAACAAAGGGATAAAAAGCTTTTCTGAAAGGAGCAATAGCAACAATTAAAAATGCGTTCATTTTTGGCTCAATAATTGGTCCCCCTAAAGAAAGAGCGTAGCTTGTTGAGCCGACTGGCGTTGATATAATTAAGCCGTCTCCACTCCATTCCTTTATTAATTGATTATCTGCATAAACCCTAAACGGCAATATTTTTCCGAGATTTGCAGTATGAATCACTATCTCATTTACGGCGTCAGGCAATCTTTTCTTATTCAAAAAAATTTTTATTTTCATATATTCTTCAATAAAATAATTTCCTTTCAAAACTTCATCAATTGCTTTTTCTGCATCCTCCGCATCTACTTCTGTAAGAAATCCGATTCTTCCCGCATTTATTGAAAAAATTGGTTTTTTTGTATGCCTTAAAGTCAATAAAATTGTTCCATCTCCTCCAATAACAATTATTGCATCACATCTTTTATCAATTTCCTCAATTTTATAGCCCTTTTTCCCTATGTAATTTGCAATCTTATTTTCAAGAATTGCGTCTCCAACAATTCTATATATCTTTTCTCCTATTTCATATGCCTCTTTTGATGGCTTACAAATAATACCCCATTTCATATTAATTCCTCCAAAATTTCTTCATCACAAACAGCAATAATTCCACTCCTAACATTTAAATCAAGTGGCAAATCTAAATCATCACCATTTTCATCTCTTATAATTCCACCAGCTTCTTCTACAATCAAGCCTGCAGCCGCAAAATCTGTAACACGCAAACTCCTTTTCCCCATAAAATATGCCTGCGCCGCCCCGCAGGCAACAAGGCAAATCTCAAGAGCTGCCGCCCCCATTGCCCTTACATGATGCCTGTTTGCTATTCTCCATGTTTTTTCATTTCCAGATTCGCCAAGCACTAAGCAAATAAATGGTTTATTCCTTTTCTTCACCCTTATCTTTTTTTTATTCATAAAAGCTCCTTTTCCAGAAAATGCTTCAAAAATGTCACCTGTTGGAATATTTTTTACTATTCCATATGAAACATCTTTTAAATTTTCTTTTCCTATTGCTATAGAAATTCCATAAAAAGGAATTCCTGCAATTGCATTTCTTGTTCCATCAATTGGGTCAATAACAAAAGTATATTCACAACCATTATCTATAAAACCGCATTCTTCAGATAAAATATTTGCTTCTTTTCCTATTATTTTTATTGCAACTTCTTCAGCAATCTTATCAATATAATTTGTTGGCGTGCCATCCGCTCCTATGCATATAAATTCACCAAATTTATTTCTATCTTCATTCTTTATTTTTTTATCAATTTCATCAACTGCTTTTCTCGCAAGTTGAATAAGTTTTTCCATTGATTTTTAAATATTTATTGATATTAAAATAATTCGAAAAATTCATTTTTTATTTGAAATAAGAAAATGAAGGAAACGGTGGCTCTTTACTATTTCTTTTCTCGCCTCTAACTCTTCCTTCTTGGAATTATTGGGTATCAGCTATTCTTTTCATCATTTTTATTATTTTATCTCCATCACTCATCAAACTTAAAATCGGGGGAGAAGTTGAGATAGAATTTTTTCCTTCCAAGTGAGATGCCATTTGCTCCAGTTTCCCTTATGCTAGAGATGGAAAAAATCTATAAATAATTTTTTTATTTCCCTCATGAAAAATGCTATTGGAAGAGAATTGCCAGAAGAAATAAATGGAAGAAAATTAATTCCATATAATGGGGCTTTTTCATTTAAGCCAGATAAAAGGCAATATGCAAAGCCATTAAAATGTGTTTTTCCTGATGAAAAAAAATTGTTGCCTTCAATAAAAGAAGCAATAAAAAAAGTAGGGTTGGAAGATGGAATGACAATTTCTTTTCATCATCATTTAAGGAATGGTGATGCTATTGTAAATTTAGTTGTTGATGAAATTGCAAAAATGGGTATAAAAGATATAAAGCTTGCTCCAACTGCTCTTTTTCCAGTTCATGAGAAATTAATTGAGCATATAAAAAATGGAGTTATTACTTCGATAGAAGGGAGCTTAAATGGTCCTCTTGGAGAATATGTTTCAAGAAATGGCTTGGATGAGCCAGTTATTTTGCGTAGCCATGGAGGAAGAGCAAGAGCAATAAAAAGTGGTGAGCTGCATATAGATGTAGCTTTTCTCGCAGCTTCAACTGCTGATGAATATGGAAACTGCAATGGAATGCTTGGCAAATCTGCATTTGGAGCAATGGGCTTTGCATATGCGGATGCAATGTTTGCAGACAATGTTGTTGTAATTACAGATAATTTACAGCCATATCCTGTCACACCAATTTCAATACCTCAGATATATGTTGATTATGTTGTTCAAATCGATAGTATCGGCGACCCTTCTGGCATACAAACAGGAACAATGCAAATAACAAGAAGCCCAGCCCGTCTCACCATCGCAAAAAATGTAGTAAAATTTCTGGCAAAGGCTGGCATATTAAAAAATGGCTTCTCATTTCAGGCTGGAGCGGGCGGCATAAGCTTGGCTGTCACAAAATTTTTACATGAATATATGAAGGAGAAGGGAATAGTTGGAGACTTTGTTATGGGAGGAATAACTGGGTTTGTTGTTGATATGCTCATGGATGGAACAATAAGAAAAATTCTTGATGCTCAGAGTTTTGATTTAAAAGCAGTTGAGTCAATATCTAAAAATCCTGCTCATGTTGAAGTTAGCCATATAATGTTTGGCGACCCACATACATGCGGATGTGTTGTTAATAGGCAAAATGCTTGCTTTTTAGGTGCAACTGAGATTGATTTAAATTTTAATGTAAATGTAAATACTCATTCAGATGGATTGCTTTTGCATGGAATAGGAGGACATCAAGATGCTGCTGCTGGAAGTGATGTTACTATAATAACAGTTCCTTTACTCAGAGGAAGATTGCCAGTAATAAGGAAGGAAGTTACAACTGTTTCTACTCCTTGCCATACAGTTGATGTTGTTGTTACAGATCGAGGAATAGCAATAAATCCTGAAAGAGAAGATTTAATTGAAGCAATTAAAGGAAAAGTTGAAATTGTTGATATAGAAGAGCTTTATAAAAAGGCAAAAAGTTTGGTTGGTGAGCCAAAGGAGCCAAAATTTAGTGATGAGATTGTAGCAATAGTTGAGTATAGAGATGGAACAACACTTGATGTTATAAGGAAGGTGAAATAATGACACTATCTGAAAGAATATTATCTGAAAAATGCGGAGAAAAAGTTGAGGCTGGAGAAATAATTGAGGCAAGAGTTGATAAGGCAATGAGTCATGATAATGCAGCACTTGTAATAAAAAGTTTTAAAGAAATTGCAACGCAACTATGGGATGTAGATAAAATAGTGATTATACTTGATCATCGTGTGCCAGCAAATACAATAAAAACTGCTGAGAATCACAAGCAAATAAGAGAATTCGTTAAAAAGCATGGAATAAAAAATTTCTATGATATAAATTATGGAATATGCCATCAGGTAATGATTGAAGAAGGACATGTAAAGAAAGGAATGCTTATAGTCGGGACAGATAGTCATACAACAAGTTATGGGGCTTTGGGAGCTTTTTCAACTGGAATAGGAGCAACAGAGATGGCTGCGGTATGGGCAACAGGAAAAATATGGCTTAAAGTTCCTCAGACAATAAAATTTGATATAGTTGGAAAGCTACAAAAAGGAGTTTATTCAAAAGATATAATTTTGTATATAATAGGTAAAGTTGGTTGCGAGGGAGCAAATTATAAGGCATGCGAATTTTATGGAATAGTTGAAGATATGCCTCTTGCAGATAAAATAACAATTGCTAACATGGCGATGGAAATGGGAGCAAAAGCCGCTCTTTTTGGAGGAGATAAAAACGATGTATTTGAAAAAGAAATAGAGATAGATGTTAGCAATTTAACTCCACAGGTTGCATGTCCTCATAGTGTTGATAATGTAAAAAGTGTTGAAGAATTGGAAGGAAAAGAAATAAATCAAGCATTGCTGGGCTCATGCACAAATGGAAGAATAGAGGATTTAAGAATAGCTGCAAAAATATTAAAAGGGAGGAAAATAGCAAAAAATGTGAGATTGCTTGTTTTTCCGGCATCGATGAAAATATATAATCAAGCAATAAAAGAGGGAATAATATCCTTGCTTGTAGAAGCAGGAGCGGTGATCATGAATCCTGGATGCGGCCCATGCCTGGGGGCGCATGAAGGGGTGCTCGCAAGCGGAGAAGTTGCAATAACAACAACAAATAGAAATTTTCAAGGAAGAATGGGAGCAAAGGATTCAGAAATATATCTTGCATCTCCAGCAACAGTTGCTGCGAGCTCAATTGAAGGAAAAATAGCGGATCCAAGAAAATTTATTTGATTTTTCTATAAATGAAGGCCAGAAGAATTATTAGAAAAAGAAGGGGTAAAATGATTGCAAAAATTTCAAATCCTTTTAATTTTTTATATTCCACTCCATATATTTTCTTATCAACTTTTTCAAATATATTTTTTACAATTTCAATTCCTTTCTTATAATTTCCTTCTTTAATATAGCTTTCTGCCTTTTTATAATCGTCATAAAATTTGCTACCATTTACAATTCTTTCAATCTCTATTCTTGTTCTGCACATACTTAAAATAATTTCTCCAATATCTGAGTAATTTTTTAGGAACTCTAAATCTTTCTCAATTTCACATATTGTTGTATAATAATCTTTTTTCCATAAATCTTTTAAAATTTTTATTTCATCATAGGTTGCATTTAAAAATATTTTTTGGATTAAAATCGCCTGTTTCTGCATTTCAACATCTACTGTTGTTAAAATTTTGCTTGCTTTTTCAATATTCTTTATTGCTATCTCTTCTGCTCTTTCATTTTCATAAAAAAGCATTTCTTCAAAATTTCCAAAACTAATATTTCCGTGTCCATACTTTCTTAATAAAGAAAGAGAAATTTCAGCCGCCTTCCCGTTTTCATAATCATCATATATTTCATAATCACATATATGCACTGGTATAAAAATTGAGGAACATTGATCTGGGGCAAACCATCCAGATGCAAGCAAGTTAGAATTGCTTAGAGGAATTTTAAAAATCATGCAAGCTTTCATTTCATTTTCACATAGCCCTCTCAGTCCATCTACTTCCCATGAATGAATGCGAGATATATTCATTAAATCGAGTATGCTTATATTCCCATATTTCTCATTTAAAATTCTGCAGATCTTATTTTCCCATTCATAATATTCATAGCAAATCCTTAAATTTGCTTTTTTTCCATTTGCTTCTTTGAATTCAACATAAAAATTTCCCACCTTATTTCCTTTTCCTTTTTCAATTTTTACATCGCTCCCAAAAGGAAATTGCTTTACAACAACATAATCATCTTTAACTTCCACCAATCTTACTCCATAAAATCCTCCTATTCTCAAAACTTCTTTTTCAAAAGCATATCCATCAAAAACTTTATCAAAAGAAGAAGCAATTCCAATTCTCCTAAGCAATCTGCTTTTCCATAAATATTCAGGATAATTTGACATTACATCTATACTATTTGCCTTTCTTGAATAAAAATGAAATGCATCTGCCTCAATAACATATGCTTCTTTTCCAACAACAAATAAATTTTCTCCTACACCAGGAGCATGCATATCAACAACTTCTTCAAGCAAAGAAACCGCTTCTTTTTCGCTGCTTGCTTGTTGTGCCGCATAGCGGAGCCAGTCAAAATCATCCCATGCTCTTTTT
Organism: Thermoplasmatota archaeon; assembly: GCA_038818725.1. Taxonomy (GTDB): domain Archaea; phylum Thermoplasmatota; class E2; order UBA202; family JdFR-43; genus JACIWB01. The sequence continues at coordinate 27,467 of JAWAYL010000002.1, forward strand.
GTCGGATTTATATAATATGTGGGCACATCCGCATCGCCATATGCAATTCCCGCATTTGTCATCATCATTCCTGCCTTTATTATGTTTGGAGGGGTATCGCCATAAGTTGCTACTCCTATAATCTTATATTTTGTTTTAAATGCCATATTATAATTTCTCCAAGGGTGATGGTATGCATATTCATATCCTTCATTTGCAATAAATAAGACTTGCAAACCAGGGCGAGAAGGGTCACGAACTTTCATAAAAAGGTTATAATTTCCAGAAGTTGCATCATCCATTACAATTATATCCTTACAGGCTGATGAAACAGGAAGGAAGAATATTACAAGCAAAGCAATTTTCTTCACAAAAATAATAAATAAGCAATAAATTTATTTTTCTATATAACCTTCTCTCATTGCAATAAGATTTGCAATAAAAGGAAAAAGATTCTTCCTCATGTATCTAATTGCAAAATATTTTTATTATTAAGAAATATTAATCATGGGAAAATTTAGAGAAATGATTGAAAGCTATAAAGAAGCAAAAAAAGAATTAATAAAAAATGAGTCAGAAACAATGAAAAACTATCAGAAATTCGTTGAATCAGTTCTTAAAGATAATCATTTAGATAAAAAAACAAAAGAGTTAATTGCTCTTGGGATAGCAATTGTAAAGAGGTGTGACTACTGCATTGGCATACATGTTGAAAAAGCATTGCAAGCTGGAGCGACAAAAGAAGAAATAATTGATGCAGCCCTTGTCGCAGTGCTTATGGAGGGAGGACCAGCAATGACATATTTTACTGAAGTAAAAAAAGCATTAGATGAGTTTTAATGCAGCTCTACATATATTTTCTCGGAACAGGAGGAAGCTGGCCAACAATTCAGAGAAATGTATCTTCAATAGCAATAAAAAGAGGAGGAGAAATAATTCTTTTTGACTGCGGAGAGGGAACACAAAGACAGCTTCAAAAATCAGAAATAAGTTATATGCAGATAAAGAGGATTTTTATAACACATTTCCATGGAGACCATATTCTTGGTTTGCCTGGCTTAATACAAACATTTCAGCTGAATGACAGAAAAGATGATTTATATATTTATGGACCAAAAGGAATAAATGAGCTTGTTGATGAAATTGTTCATCTTGGCTATTTTAAACCTTCGTATAATATATACTCAAAAGAATTGAGGGAAAATGATTGTATTGAATTGGAGGGATATAAAATAAAATGTATTTTTGTTGAGCATAATGTTCCAACTCTTGCATATTGTATTGAAGAAGATAAAAGACCAGGAAAATTCAATAAAGAAAAGGCTCTGTTGCTAGGTGTGCCAGAAGGACCTCTCTTCAGAAAGCTTCAGGAGGGTAAAAATGTAGAAATAAATGGAAGAATAGTAACTCCTGATATGGTGCTTGGCGCCCCTCGCCCTGGAAGAAAAATAGTTATATCTGGAGATACAATGCCATGCATCAAACTTATAGATTTTGCAAAAAAAAGCGATGTACTGATTCATGATGCCACATTTTCATCAGATATGGAGGAAAAAGCAAAGGAATATTTCCATTCCACCGCATCCCAGGCGGCGCAAATAGCAAAAGAGGCGGAAGTTGAGAAATTAGTTTTAACTCATATAAGTCCGAGATATAAAAATGCAAAAATTCTTGAGGAGGAGGCGAGGAAAATATTTCCCAATTCATATCTGGCAAATGATTTCATGAAGATAGAAGTTAAATTAAAGAAGTGAGGAGTGAGGTAGAGGAGGTGAAAAGAAAATAAAAGAAGACCTCACTCCTCGTATGTATAGCTTCCAAATTTATAAATTTTTGGTAAAAATTTTAAAGAATGATTTTTTTACATTGTTCAGCCCCGTGGTGTAGTGGTCAAGCATGTGAGGCTCTGGACCTCACGACCCAGGTTCGAATCCTGGCGGGGCTATTTGTATTTCCATTTTCTGCCTGCATATATTGGTTTATCAATTTCCTCTTCTATTCTTATTAGTTGATTATATTTTTCTGTTCTTTCCGCCCTGCAAGGAGCGCCCGCTTTTATCTGCCCACAATTTATTGCAACAGCGAGATCAGATATAAAAGCATCGCATGTATCGCCGGAGCGATGCGACACCATTATTGAATAATTATTTTCGTTGCATATTTCTACAACTTTCATTGTTTCAGTTAGCGTTCCGCACTGATTTGGTTTTAGAAGCAATGCATTGCATGCTTTCTTTTTTATTCCTTCTTTTAATCTTTTTGGATTAGTTACAAAAATATCGTCTCCTAAAATCTGTATTTTATTTCCAATTTTTTTTGTTAATTTTGAAAATCCTTCCCAGTCATTTTCGCTAAAAGCATCTTCAATTGAAATTATAGGATAATCTTCTACAAGCTCATTATAAAAATCAATCATTTCATCTTGGCTTTTTTCTCCTTCTATATAATACAAATTATCTTTATAAAATGAGGAGGCTGCACAATCTATAGCAAGTTTAACTTCATTTTCATAATTATTTTCTTCTATAGCTTGCATAATCAATTCGAGAGCTTCTCTTGTTTCTTTAAGAGGAGGAGCAAAACCACCTTCATCACCAACATTTATTGCATTTTTTCCATATTTTTTAAGAATTATTTCTTTCAACGAATAATATACTTCACATGCCATTCTTACAGCTTCTGAAAAGCTTTTAGCCATAATTGGAGCAATCATAAATTCTTGTATAGCCAGCTCGTTTCCTGCATGCTTTCCTCCATTTATTATATTCATAAAGGGGATGGGAAGCAAATTTGCTCCTCTATTCAAATAAAGATAAACAGGCATTTTTTTTGAATTTGCAGCACATTTACAGCAGGCAATAGATGTAGCTATTGATGCGTTTCCTCCAATTATTCTTTTATCTGGAGTACCATCTATCTTAATAATTTTTTCATCAATTTCTTCTTGTTCAGTTACGAGCATTCCAACTATTGCTGGGGCGAGAATTGTATTAACATTATCTATTGCTTTCTTTACACTTTTTCCATGAAATTCTTTTCCTCCATCTCTTAGCTCAACTGCTTCTTTGCTCCCGCGGCTTGCGCCAGATGGAGCGCTTGCCCTACCAACCGCATTTTTTGTTTTTACTTCTACTTCTATTGTTGGATTTCCTCTTGAGTCGAGAATTTGCCTTGCTTTTATGCTCTCTATTTTATTCATGAAGATAAATAGAGGGATTAATTTAATCTTTTTCCACTTCTTTTTCAAGCAATTTTTTTCTTTCTTTAGCAGTTCTTCCTGTTGCTTCAAATAAAAAATTGTTCCATTTTTTCAATATTTCTGGATTTGGCTCTATTTTTTCTGGCGGCTTTATCTCTACTAATATTTCATTTCCTTCTTTTTTTATAAATATTTTTCCTATTCCATTTTCCTCAAATTCAAATCCTTCATTTAAATTTCCTTCAACATTAAAATATTTTTTTATCAATTCTTCAAGATTTGCTTTATGCCCCTTTTTTATTGAATATCTTCTCATAATGGTATAGAAAACATTTTATAAAATATTTTCAATACAAGCATGAAAGTAGTAGTTTCTTTAGGTGGCTCATTGCTTTCTTTGAATAATCCCGAATTCATAGAAGAAATAGGATTGCTTCTAAAAAAAATATCAGAAGAAATTTCTCTTTTTATTGTTGTTGGAGGAGGAAAAACTGCAAGAGATTATATTGCTACTGGAAGAAAATTTTGTAAAGATGAAAGATATTTAGATGAAATCGGGGTACAGGCAACAAGGTTAAATGCTTACCTAATAAATTCATTTTTCAGAAAAAAAATTCCTTTAACAATAGAAGAAGCTTTGCAAATCGGCCCTCCAGCCGTTATGGGTGGAACAGCGCCAGGCCATTCTACAGATGCGGTTGCAGCAATGCTTGCAAATGCATCGAGGGCAAATCATCTTGTAATAGCAACTGATGTTGATGGAATATATAATAAGGATCCAAAAATTTATAAAGATGCAATTAAATTCGATAGGATAGGCATAGATAAGCTAATTGAATTGGTTGGAGATGAATGGAAAATTGCTGGATATAAAGTTGTTGTTGATCCAATTGCCTGTAAAATAATAAAAGAAGGCAAGATAAAAACATTTGTTGTAAATGGGAAAAATCTGAAAGAATTAGAAAATGCTATATATGGAAAAAATTTTAATGGAACAATTATAGAGGTATAAAATGATTCCTCAGCATGGGCATTGCCATATATGTGGAAAAGCAATAAAATATGGAGAGAATTTTTGTAGTGAAAAATGCAAAAGTGAGTATGAAGGTTATATAAAAAAGAGGAGGAGATTGCAGATAATATTTTATATTCTAATTTTCCTTGTTATTATAGCATATATAGTAATATATATAGTAATATTAACCCAGAGAAGCTAAATTAATTTTTCCCCTTTTATTTCTACTTCAATAACCTTATTTTTTTCTATTTTTGTATCAATATTAATGAATTTTTTAAGCAAAAATATCTCTGTTGAAGCATGCATACTAAAGCTCAAGCATTTAAATTTTATTTTATTTCCGCTTATTGCGAAAAAAGGCAGCAACTGATCAACTGCTTTTTCATCTAAATCAACACCTGCTTCTATTTCCTCTATTAATTTTTTTGCTGTAAATCTGCCTATTTCCTCAGCCGGCCTGCCTTTTTCTCCCAAACAATCGGCGCCCAATATTTTCGGCTTGCTCCAAAGCACAAGCCCAACACCTGGGGAAATTGTATCATATTTCTCAATTTTTATATTTGCTTGAAATCTATTTTTAAGAGTTTCTTCCGCTGATTTTTTTATTCTTTCAGAAATTTGCATTGGTAGGTTTGAAATATGAACAATTCCTTCTATTTCTTCAATTTTTTCATCAAAATAAATTGGCTTTATTTCCTTGCTTGGCTTTATCAAAACCTCTATCTTTCCTCCACCAGCTGGATAATATCCTCTCTTATGCAATTTTCCTTCAATTTCTAATCCCATTTTTTTAAGGTTTTCAATAAAAACATTTTTGAAATAATCCCATGGGGGAGACCATCTTACATCTGTTCCTCCTTTCAAAATTAATTTTGTTTCTTTTATAGCAAAAATTGATGGAATTATGCATGCCTGCAATACAAGCGTTACACTTCCTGCTGTTCCAACATCAAATTCGTATTCTCCTCCCTCAATTTCTCCTGGATAAAATTCTATTTCGCTTGACCCGACTTTTAACCCTTTAACTTCTGCATTGCACATTTTTGCAACTGTTTCAATCGCAGTTATATGCTGATTTCTCAACCCGGGATTCGGTCTATTTGCCCTTATATTAAAAATTTTTACTGGCTTTTTTGTTATAGAGGAAAATGCTATGCTCATCCTTAAAATTTGTCCGCCACCCTCGCCATAGCCCCCATCTATCTCTATCATTTTCACCACAAAGCTTAAATTGTTATATATTTATAATCATATAGCGGGGTGGGGTAGTCAGGAAAACCCGTCGGGCTCATAACCCGAAGATCCGTGGTTCAAATCCACGCCCCGCTATTACATTACTTCTACTCCTTTCTTTAATTCTTTCTTAGCTACTCCCTTTCCTAATTTCTTCTCCATTTCTTTGTAATATTCCATCATTTCCTCATCAACAGATGGATGAATTTCTTTCATTGCTTTCATGAAATGCTCTCTCCTCACTTCATTTGCATTTTCTCTTAATGCCATCATTCCTGCCTCCCTGCATATTGCTTCTATATCCGCCCCAACATATCCTTCCGTTATTTCTGCTAATTCATCAATGCTAACATCTTTTGCAAGGGGCATATTTGCTGTGTGTATTTTAAAAATGCTTTTTCTAGCTTCCCTGTCTGGTATTCCAACAAGAATAAGCTCATCAAATCTTCCAGGTCGCAAAAGAGAAGGATCGAGAATGTCTGGCCTATTTGTTGCACCTATTATAACAACATCGCTCATCTGCTCAAGCCCATCCATTGAAGTTAAAAGCTGATTTACAACTGTTTCAGTAACTCTCGTGCCTTCATAACTCCCTCTTCTTGGGGCGATTGCATCTATTTCATCAAAGAATATTATTGATGGAGCAGTTTGCTTTGCTTTTTTAAATAATTCTCTTATAGCTTTTTCACTTTCTCCTACCCACTTGCTGAAAATTTCTGGCCCTTTAACTGATAAAAAGTTTGCCTCACTCTCTGTCGCAACCGCTTTTGCAAGAAGTGTTTTTCCTGTGCCAGGCGGGCCGTATAATAAAATTCCTTTTGGTGGCCTAATTCCTAACTTTTTAAATGCTTCTGGATTTTTAAGTGGCAGCTCAACAGCTTCTCTTAACCTTTGCTTAACATCTTCAAGCCCACCAATATCATCCCATCTAACATTTGGAATTTCAATAAGAACTTCTCTTAAAGCAGATGGTTCAATCATCTTAAGTGCTTCTTTGAAATCATTCATTGTAACAACCATTTTCTCGAGCACTTCTGTTGGAATTGGCTTATCAAGTTCTATCTCTGGCAAATATCTTCGCAATGCATTCATCGCCGCCTCCCTTGCAAGAGCGGCCAAATCAGCGCCAACAAATCCATGAGTTACATCTGCGAGAGCATCAAGATTTACATCTTCAGCAAGAGGCATTCCACGAGTATGAATTTGAAGAATTTCTTTTCTTCCGTCTCTATCTGGTACGCCTATTTCTATCTCACGATCAAATCTTCCAGGGCGCCTTAAAGCGGGATCAAGAGAATCTGGTCTGTTTGTTGCGCCTATAACTATCACCTTTCCTCTTCCTTTTAATCCATCCATAAGGGTAAGCAATTGAGAAACAACCCTCCTTTCAACTTCACCGTGCACCTCTTCTCTTTTAGGGGCAATCGCATCTATTTCATCAATGAAAATTATTGAAGGGGCATTTTTCTCAGCTTCTTCAAAAGCTTTTCTTAAATTTTCCTCACTTTGCCCATAAAATTTACTCATTATTTCTGGTCCATTTATTGTAAAGAAGCTTGCTCCTGATTCATTAGCAACTGCTTTTGCAATTAATGTTTTTCCTGTGCCAGGCGGGCCATATAGCAATACTCCTTTTGGAGGATCTATTCCAAGCCTTTCAAAAAGTTCTGGATGCTTTAATGGCAACTCTATCATTTCTCTTATTTTCATTATTTCTTCATCAAGCCCTCCAATATCTTCATAGCTTATCTGAGGTAGCTTTAGTAACTCTTCTTTTATTGGCTCTTCTTTCACTATTACAGTTGTTTCATCTCCTATAACAACGAGTCCTTTTGGCTCTGTTTTAACAACTCCAAATGGCAAAGAATTTCCAAAAAGAGCAATTCCTGGAACAATTATTGTATCTCCTGCAGTTAGAGGGCGTTTATAAAGTCCTCTTTTAACTATGCTCTCTATTCCATGACCAAATTGAATTCTTTGGCTTTGAGAAATGGCTGGAGCAATAACAACCTGGCTCGCAACCTTCACTTCTACTTTCCTTACAGTTACTTTATCTCCTATTCCAACTCTTGCATTTTTTCTGGTAAGATTATCAATTCTTATTATTCCTTTGCCTTCATCAACAGGGCGGGCGCGCCATACAACTGCGCCGGTTTTCCTTCCTCCTTCTATTTCCACTATATCTCCGGGAGCGACGTTCAGCTTCATCCTTGTTTCAGTATCAAGCCTCGCTCTTCCAGCCCCTACATCTTGGCTCAATCCCTCCGCAACCCTAAGTATAACTTCATTCATTTCCATAACTTTTGATATAAAACACATATTAATTTCTTTTGCTGTTCACAGTGGGGTAGTGTCAAGAATTTGAAAATTTAAAAAATAAGAACTACCCCCTCCTGATTCTTTTTCAGGAGGGATGCTACAACAATTATTAGAAATTAATTCCAAAAAATATTTTTCGTTGGGATAAAAAGAAGATAGAAATTAAGTTAATCGCTACCCTCTAAGCAGGAATTTCTTTGCGGAAAGTAAATCTTAGAGATTTTGAGGAATTTAGCCACGAATCTTTGAACAATGGTATCATAAACTAAGCCAAAAATACAGGCGTTGTATTGCAATAGATGAATAAAGATTGGAGAGGATAGATGTAGATACATAGATATTTGGGAATAATGGTAACAAAATGGAGAACTTCGATTGATGTAATAAAATTTGTGAGGAAAATTCTCGTATATTGTGAAAATAAACCAATCAAAATAGCTACACCTCCATGTAGAGAGGCATTGCAAAGAATGGGCTTAAGATATGAAAATGAAACATTTGGAGAAGGAAAGCGTCGAAAGATGACACTGCCTTCGTTCATACCAGCTGTTCCTCGATTAATATTTTTTCTTAATGCTTTCAAAAATAACTGTCACAATACATTTTTATATTCCTTCTTTATTGCTTTTTCAATGACTACAGCATATGATGTACCTGCAGAGCCATTGATAAAAAGGCTTGCCGAGAAGCTGAAAAATGAATTTAAAATAGAAGCACCTGAATGGGCTAAATGGGTAAAGACAGGAATACACAAGGAAAGACCACCTGAAAATCCAGATTGGTGGTATATAAGGGTTGCCGCAATATTGAGAAAAATTTATATGCGCGGCCCTATTGGAACATCTCGCTTAAGGGGCTTCTATGGGGGAAAAAGAGATAGAAGAAATGCTCCTTATAGGCATGTAAAGGGGAGTGGTTCAATAATAAGGAAAGCACTTCAACAACTTGAGAAAATTGGGCTTGTGGAGCAAATAAAAGGAAAAGGAAGGAAAATAACTCCGAGAGGGCAATCACTTGTTGATAATACCGCTCATGAACTTGCAAGTGAAATAGGAAAACTTATATAGTAAATAAAGAGTGATTTATAATGGATGACGTGGAAGAAATAAAGAGAAGAATGATAGAACAAATGCAAAGGGAAGCTGAAGAAGAGCAGAGAAGGCAGGTTGAAAAAGAAATATGGGAAGCACAGAAAAGGAATATATTGAAGTTTTTGCTAGATGCAGATGCAAGAGCAAGATTGGAAAGAATAAGGATGGCAAAGCCCGAGGAAGCAGAATATATAGAAAATCAGATTATAAGATTATATCAGATGGGTAAAATAAAAAATAAAATAAATGATGAAGTTTTAAAAATTTTAATTTCGCATCTCATGCCAAAAAAGAGAGATATAACTATAAGGAGGTTATAAAATGGCAAAAAACAAGCCAGCAGCAAGAAAAAGGAGATTGATGAAGGAGACAAAAAGCAACAGGCGCGTGCCCGCCTGGATAATAATAAGGACAAGTAGAAGATTTTTACAGCATCCAAAGAGGAGACACTGGAGAAGAAATAATTTAAAGAGGTGATTTTATGGAAGAAAAAATTTATACTGTGCCAATCATTAAAGCGAAAGAATTTTCAAGAAGAAAAAGAGCAAAAATTGCAGTTAGAGAAATAAAAGAATTTTTGAAAAAGCATACAAAAAATAATAATATTAAAATTGACAATAGTGTAAATGAACTTATATGGGAAAGAGGAATAAAAAATCCTCCTGGTAAAATAAGGTTAAAGGTTATAAAAGTTGATGATGTTATATGGGCTTATACACCTGAAGCAGAAATTAAGATTGAAGAAATTAAAAAGGAAAAGAAGGAGGAAATAAAGGAAAAAACAGAGACGGAGGAAAAGAAAGAGGAAACGCATAGCCATGCTGAAAAAGATTGATTTTAATGGAAATTCATATTTAGGGATTTACTGCAGGGTTAACAATTCAATAGCTTTTGTTCAACCATTACTTCCTGAAAAAACAAAAAAAGAAATTGAAGATATTCTTAAAGTAAAGGCTTTTGAATTAACAATTGGGAGTAGCACAATTATTGGCTCACTGCTCGCTATAAATTCAAACGCAATTGTTGTAACAGATTTTGTTGAAAAAGAAGAAATTGAAATAATTGAAGATAAATTTGATGGAGAAATATTTATTTTGGAAGATAAATTTAATGCTGCTGGAAATAATATACTTGTAAATGATTATGGGGCAATTGTTCATCCATTAATGAAAGAAGAAACTATAAAAAAATTGGGAAAGGTTATGGAGATAGAAGTAAAAAAGGGAACAATAGCTGGGCTGAATACTGTTGGAATGCTAGGAATAGCAACAAATAAGGGTGTTTTATGCCATCCAAAAATAAAAGAGGAGGAAAAAAAATTAATTGAAAATGTGCTGGATGTAGAAGTAAATATAGGGACAGTAAATCATGGTATGCCATTTGTAGGAGCAGGGGCGGTAGCTAATGAGCATGGTGCAATTGTGGGAAAAGAGACAACTGGAATTGAAATGGGGCGAGTTGAAGAAGCTCTTCGACTTGGAAAATAAAATATATTGGAAATTGATATAGAAGAATGAATGATGAAGAACTAAGGAAAAATATATATTTATTGCAGAGGCATCAGGAAGAGATAGAAAATACATATGCACAGATTGAAGTAATTGAAAGAATGATAAATGAATATAGACGGGCTATAGAAACCTTGCAGGAAATTGCATCAATGGAAGAGGGTAAGGAAATTTTAATGCCAATTGGCGGAGATGTTTTTGCTTATACAAATTTAAAGAATACAAAGAGGGTTATATTAAGTATAGGAAATAAAGTATTTATAGAGAAAACAACAAATGGAGCAATTGATTTTCTGAATAAAAAAATAGAGGAATTGATGAGAAGCGAGCAAAAGCTGATAAATCTTGCAGAGGAGTTAAGCCAGAGAATGGATGAAATTTCAAAGAAGATAAAAAAGGAAGATGTTCCAGTTTCTTAAAAAAAAGCTAAAGAAAGCAGAAGAAACTATTGAAGAGGAAAAAAAGAAGAGCTTATTTGGAATAAGTGAAAAAAAATTAGATGAATTGCTCTGGCAGATGGAAATTGAGCTAATTGAAGCAGACGTTGCTTTTGAAGTTATAGAAGAAATTAAAAAAGAGGTGAAAGGGAATTTGGTGGGTGTATCAAGAAAGGAGGCAAAAGAGGAGGTCAGTAAAATAATTAAGGATACGATATATAGGATATTGAAAAATAGCGAAGGAAATTTTTTTGAAGAAATTAAAAAATTTGAAAAACCGATAATAATTTTATTTGTTGGAGTAAATGGCTCTGGAAAAACAACTGCAATAGCAAAACTTGCATGGCAATTAAAAAATATGGGTTATAGTTGCGTTATTGCTGCATGCGATACTTTCAGGGCGGGCGCCATCGAGCAGATTGAAAAGCATGCCTTACAGGTGGGGGCAAAACTGATAAAGCATGATTTCGGAGCCGATCCTGCTGCTGTTGCATATGATGCAATAGAGCATGCAAAAGCAAGACACAAGGATTTTGTTTTAATTGATACTGCAGGGAGAATGCAGACAAATATAAATCTTATGGAAGAAATGAAGAAAATAAAGAGAGTTGCAAAGCCACATATGACAATTTTTGTTGGTGATGCTCTTATTGGAAACGATGCAATAGAGCAAGCGAAAAAATTTAATGAAGCAATTGGTATAGATGGAGTAATATTGGCAAAAGTAGATGCAGATGCAAAAGGAGGGGCGTCAATTTCCATAGCATATTCAATAAAAAAACCTCTCTATTTTATAGGTATTGGACAGAGCTATGATGAGCAAGTTCCCTTTAGTGCAGAATGGATGGTTAAAAGGATATTTGAAGAATAAATGCTGATAAATTATCTTCTCTACTTCTTCCATTTAAATAAGATATTGCCTTTATTTCATAATTTCCAAAACAATTTTTAATGAGAAGCCATTCATAAGGAGGCGCATTATCAGAAAATTCAAGCTTGCCATTTAAATAAAAATCAACTTTTTCTCCATTTGTAATTACATTTACTCTAATTTTCCCTATTATTATTGCCTTTTCAGAATTTACCCTTGCAATTTCCCTATCAGCTATATATATTTTACCCTTTGATGGTTTTAAAATTTCAATAAAAGGCTCTTCATCTATTGAATATAAAATGCTGCAATAACTTGATTCTATCTCAATTATTGTTTCATTTTCTTTTTCAAAAAAATTTATATCTTTAACTTCTTCCATAAAATTTAAAATTTTTGCATCTTTTATTTTACCCCTAATTTTTAACTCCGCTCTATCTCCAAAATTTAATATTCTAATTCCTTCTTTTCCATCTTTTTCATATCTAAAAGCGATTGCATTTCCTAATATTTCAAATGGCTGGTAAATATTTGCTTTTTCAATTAATTCTAAAAATTTATTTCTCCATTTCTCGGCTTCCTGGCTTCCATTTTCTTCCCCTGGACTTGCCTCCCATATATAATATCTCCCAACAGGCAAAGGATAGAAAATTGATTTTCCTTTTCCATATTCATTTAAGTAAATTTTTTCTTCAATATGTGAGAAATTAACTCCAAATAAATCTTGCAGTAGAAAATTATTTCTCCTCTTTCCAAATTCATTATAAAGAGATGTTTCATATGTGGATATCAAAATTCCTCCTTCTTTAACATAATCTCTTAAAATTTCCCCCTGCTCCTCGGACATGCATGAAAAATCTGGTAAAACAACCGCTTTATATCTCTTAATTTCCTTAATATCCTTTTCATCTATTACTTTAAATTGTATATTTGATTGAATTAGCATCATAATTGAGCCAATTAATTCATCATGATATGCATAACCTTCCCAACCCCCTTTATCAGCATAATCAAGTGTATTTCTTGAAAAAACTAAGGCAATTTCTGCTGGGTTTTCCCATCCATAAAAATATTCTCCATTTCTTCCTATCCATTCAAAAAATTCTTTTATAAAATTTTCATCAATTGCCCCACTCATTGATTCATCCCCAGATGTATAGTAGTTATCATAGTTTGATGATAAAATAATCCATGTGTGCATATTTAAAAGATCAATATCATTTTCATAAACATAAGAGAGAAGCCAACTATGCTTAAAATCGATATCATTCCAAAATTTCAAATTTGCAAGCATATATATCCATCCATAATATTGGATTTTTTTGAAAGGACCACTGTATTCATGAGCAATGGCATCGCATACTTCATTAAGCAATTTCAAATCAACACCATATTGTGTAGATGAAACAGTTGAAGAAGATGTTTCAACAATTAGCTTACAATCTCTATTTATCTCTTTTAATGCATTGTTAAAATCTCTTATATAATCATTTATCTGCTTGTATCTCCACTTAATAAATGAAAGCCAAGAAATATTGTTCCAATCAGGCTGAATCGGTAAGGAAAGATTAAATCCAGTATCACTATAAAAATCATTTAAGCTAGCTTCGTCAAAACTGCACCACTGTTCTTTCCAAGCATATCCAAACTCAAAACACAGATGAGGTACATCAAGCCAAACGCCATCAACAAATTTCGCCATCTCTCTTGCTATGTTCATTATAATATTTTTATATTCCTTATTACTCGGGCTAAGCCATACGTCCTCGCTTGTTTCATCAACCCAGAATGGCATTCCCGACATTGAACCATAAAAAACAGCTTTACTTCCGTCTTTTCCAACCTGAAGCCAATCTGGATGGTCAGTATATGTGCTATTTTTCCCATCATCATCCTTTCCGTCTCTATTCATATCGCTATCAATTGTTTGCATTTCAAGAGGAGCTATATAAACAACATATTTTATTCCAGGATAATTTGAATGAATAAAATTTGCTTTCTCTTCTAATTCTCTTATAGATTCATTTATGGATAGTATTCTTCCTTGATAGGTATCACTTCCTCCAAACCAATCAAGAATTACATTTGCATTTTTCTCCACCGCTTTCCTAACCCCTTCTTCCCATGAAAGACTATAAAAATAGGGAGTTAAAATTCTTGCATTATAAAGCCAGTCATCTTCACTTTCGCTATTTATGTTATAGCTTATAATTTTAAAGGGAAAAAATGTTAAAATTATAAATATTGCAACTAATTTTTTCATAATAAAAAAAGAAAAAGGTTAGCTCACGCCCAGCACAAATGGGCCGAGCAGAAAAGCGGTTGCGGTTGCTGAAGCATCTCCTGCCTTTGCCTTTATGTTTACTTTTCCAATTCCTAGAACTAAGCCAGTGCTTACTGTTACACTTACTCCTGGTTGAATTTCTGAAATTATTCCTTCCTTATGCTTTCCTATTAATACAAGCTTCCCTTCTAAATCAATGCTCCATTTAACATTTTTAGCTGGTGCATTTCCAATGTTTGCTATTTTTACTTTTGCTCCAAAACCGCCGGAAATAGCTAATTGAAGCACTGCAGCTCTTCCAACTATATCAAAGAATATATCATTGTTTCCATTAAATGTGTCAGTCCATACTCCATAGCTACCTTCTACATCAAGACAACCATATCCTTCATAAACTGTAGATGGATTATCATTTACCTGTTCTATCTCCCATGTCTTTCCACCATCATTTGTTTTTGCTGAATAAACATTTCCATCTTTTGTATAAAGCACAGTTGATTCATTAGCATTTATGGCTGTTACTGCTGGATATCTTTCATTTTCTCCCGGCGTTTCTGTAACATAGTATCCTTTCCAGGAAGCTGCATTGCTTGGAGTGGAGCTTGTCCAGCAAACTATATCTGTGCTTCCATCATCATTTAAAAATTCAGTTGCAATATAAAATCTTCCATCTTTTGCATCTACATATGGATGCATGCAATTTTTAAATTTAGCTCCATTCCATCCTCCACGCCACCAATCTTCGGAAGAAGTTATCTTTTTAGCTAACAAATAGCTTCCAAATACGGAAGGATCTTTTTCATCTATGAAATCAGCCACCATAACACACCATCCCGTTGATTGATCAATATCTACAGAAACATTAAAAACATCTACTGACATATTATAGAAGAATATTATAGTGACATATCCTTCTTCGGTAGCATATTGGAACATAAACGCATTATCCTCTTCATAGCCGGAATATTGATTATCGCCAGTAAATGCAACTATACCCCAGAAATCGGGCGTTGGCGGCGTTGCCATTGCATAACATGCGACATCAGAGCTTGTAAATGGGGCTCCTATTCCATAGCTTTCACCCCATCCAACTCTATAATAAACCCATCCATACTCACCTGCTTCTGGATCAGTTATATCTGGAAACTCTGCATAATATGCATAACCAAAAGCTTCTATTGGATCAGCTGTCCAAGTTCCATATGCTGTCTTACCTTCATAAAAATCTAATCTAGGCTGTTCTGGGTTTCCATCTACTTCAAAATAGTAACCTTCTGGCCAATTAGCCCCTCCATCATATGAGACACCTATACCTATATCAAACTGATTTATATCTGTTTCTATTTCATATAAGCACAATATGTTAGCGCTTCCATCTGTTGTAATAGCTGGATTTTGATCAGCTCCTTCATTTAGAGTAATCTGGATATCAGTTGGTATATAAAATCTTTTGAAACTTTCCCTAGTTGGCTTGATTTGCAATTGCAAATCAGCGGGTGTAGCAGAAACAGGTATTGGAGTGGGGGGTTTATTAATATGTGTTTCTTTTACTAATGTTTTTTTAGAAATATTGTTTGCGTTGCTCAATAGCATTGCAGCTACTAAAACCGCACATATTGCCAGCATTTTTTTCCCTTTCATTTTTATCAGCCTCCTAAAAGAAATCAATAAAATATAAATAAATTTTTTGATTGTCCCGAATATTGAGGAAACTAAAATAATTTTTTCATTTTTCTAAAGATTATAGAAATAATTAAGGAAAAAAATAAAATTGCTGTTGGCAAGGGTGTTTTTTTAATGTTATAATTTGTTTCTAAAAGAATAATTTCAATGCTTTCATTTAATCCAACCATTTTTATCCAGTTCCCTGTTTTTTCGCTATAATAAAAAACATAAGAAAGATTTTCATTTCCATATCTTCTTTTTTCAACGATTTTATAACATTCATATTTTTCTGAATTTATTTTTATTTCTTCTTTTCCAATGCATTGAGATTGTATGCTAATATACACTGTTCCCCCATTGCTTACTTTAAAAAACTGACTTATCATTTCCCCAACATCAATATTATATAAAAAGAAATGGGCGGGAGGGGAATAAATTCTCTCCAACTCTTTTCCTTCATAAAAATCTATATCTTTTAATGTTGCAAGGTCACCAACCCTTATATATGAAATTCTTTTGCTTCCTTTTTCAGATATTTGAGAGATATTAAATACTTCATAACTATTATTTTCATATTCTATAATTTCTTTTTTTTCGATTTTAACAGTTAATACATCCTTTTTTGTTTTATTCAATGAAATTTCATATTTCCAATAGTTTCCTTCTCGCCAGGCGGGCTTTTCAAGCCTTGCTTCCGATAGAGGAAAAAAAATAAGAAAAGATATTGCTATGGTTATTATTTTTTTAATCATCTGATAATATAGAAAACTTAAATAAATTCTTTTTGGAAAATAAATATTCCACCAATGAAGGCTGGCAAAAGTATCGTTATTATATATCCACTTAAAGAAAGAGCTATTACAGATGCGTTATCAATTCCATAAAAAGAGAAGAAATATATAAGTACGCTTTCTCTTGTTCCAAATCCTGCAATAGTTACAGGGATTATTCCTATTAAAGAAGCGACTGAATATATGATTAAAAAATCAAGAAATGGAATTGAGATATTGAGAGAAAATGAAACTATATATATCTGAAAAAACATTATTAAATAACTTAAAATTTCTATAAAAATCGTCAAAAGGAAAAATCTGATAGATGGAAGATTATAAAGGGAGTCTGGAGGAATCAACGAGGAAAAATTTTTAGGTATTACAAATTTGAAAAAAGATAATATTTTTTTGCTTTTTTCCCTAAATATAAAATAAAAAAGCATGATTATTAAAGAAAATAATAAAAATATAGGGAAGAGATAAGGAAATTTTCTGTAAATAAAGATGCTTCCCAAAAGGACAAGAAAAATAAGAGATGTTAGCTCAATAATTTGATCTATAAAAACATTTATGATGCAGGCATGAATAGGTTTTTTGCTCTCCTCCATTAAATAAGGAACTCTTATGTAATCTCCTATCCAGAGGGGTGTTATGCTTCCATAAAAAAGACCTATAAGATTTATTTTTATTAAATAAAGATATCTTGCTTCTATTCCTTGTTTTCTGCATATCAGCATCCATTTATAAGTACTTATAAAAAAGCGAGGGATAAAAAGAATGGAGGATATTAAAACTGCTAAAGGAGAGATTTTTTTAAAAATTTCAAAAATTTCATTTATTCCAGTTTTGTAAATAATATAAAAAAATAGAATTAAGCCAAAAAAAGGCAATATTTTTTTAACGCTTTTCCATTTCATGCTAAAAAATGAGTAAGTTTTTTAATATTTTTCTGATATATTTCTGTGAAATTTAGACACAAGCTAACAATTCTCATGCTTGCAATCTCAATCCCTTTAATATTAGTTCCATTTATATTGTCTGAAAGAATAGCGCAAGAGTTGAGAGTACAGGCGGAAGAAAACATAAAAAATATAGTTGAGGCAAAAACAGAATTTTATGAGCATATTTTTGCGGATTTAAGAAAAGAGCTTGAAGTAATGGTCAAATTGATAGAAGAAAACTGGGGAAAAGGAAGTTTTTACAACTTATCTTATATATATATAGCATAAATGGAAGTTATGATATTGAGGAAGTTAAAAATTTTGAATTTATAAGCCAAGCATTTGGAATCTCAGCAAAAGATGAATATATAAGTCTTGTATATTTTGGCACAGAAAGTGGCTTGTGCTTTTTAAGTGATAGCGAGTTTGCAAAAAGGTTATATGAGATAAGAGACGAACATGGAAATAGAATAGATTATAGGAATAGGCCATGGTATAAGTTGGCAAAAGAAAAAAACTCAACAGTATGGTGTCCTCTTTATATTGATTTAAATACAGGAAAATTAACAACAACAATTTCAAGCCCAGTATTTATAAATGGCGAATTTGCGGGGGTGGCGGCCGCGGACTTGCTTCTTGAAACCCTAAGGGAAAATATAATTGATATAAATTTTGCTGGACATGGATATGCAATATTAGTTGAGGAAGATGGAGATATTTTAGTTAGTCCAGAATATACTGAAGGAGGAAGAAAATGGAATGAGACTTTTGAAGAATATAATATTTTCAATATAAGTGGGCTCAATGAAATGGGAGATTATGTAAGAAATTCTTCTGAAGGAATGAAAATTATAAAAATGAATAATGAAAAATGGTATGCTTTTTCTAATCCAATTAAGGAAATAAATGGTTCCTTGATTTTTATAATCCAGGAAAAAGTGATTACAAAAATTGTTTCTGAAAGAGAAAAAGAGTATCTTGGCTTCTTTATTTTTATTTTTATAGCAGCTATGATTGCATCTGTTGTATTTTCAAAAAGTTTAACAAAGCCAATAGAAGAGTTAAGAGAAGTTACAAGAGAGGCAAGCAAGGGAAACCTTGATATAAGGGCTAAAACAGAAGGAAAAGATGAAATTTCAGAGCTTTCAAAAGATTTTAATAGAATGATGGAAGAATTAAGCATATCAAATAAATCTTTAAAGGAATCTGAAGAAAAATATAGAGGAATTTTTGATGAATCAATGGATGCAATTTATATATCTACATCCGAAGGAAAATTTGTTGATATAAATAATGCTGGGCTAAAGCTACTTGGCTATAGTAAAGATGAAATTTTTAATATAAATATTGAAGAAATTTATGAGAAAAGAGAAGATAGAGAAAAATTTAAAAAAGAAATTGCCAAAAAAGGTTTTTTAAAAAATTATGAAGTCAGATTAAAAAGAAAAGATGGAAAAATAATTGATTGCCTTATTTCTGCAATAAAGATTGAAAAAGATAATAAAATATATTATCAGGGAATAATAAGAGATATAACTGAATTAAAAGAGGCAAGAAAAATGCTTGAGATGTATAACTCTCTTATAAGACATGATATAGGAAATAGAAATCAAATAGCATTAGGTTGTTTAGAATTGCTTCAAGAAAGTGATTTAAAAGAGGAGCAGAAAAATTTGCTTGATAAAGCATATGAAAATATTATGCAATCTCAAAAACTTCTATATAAGTTAAGCATAATAGGGAGAATTGGAGAAAGAGAGCTTAAAAAAATTAGCCTTGATGATGCTATAGAAAAAAGCATAGAATTTTATAAAAATATTGCTGAAGAAAAAGGAATAAAAATTTCTTTTCAAAAAAGGCGAGCTTTTGTTATTGCCGATGAGCTAATTGAAAACATATTTTCAAATTTTATAGAAAATTCAATAAATCATTCAAACTGCAAAAATATTGAAATATCAATTGAAGAGGAGGATGATTATTATATTGTAAGAATAAAAGATGATGGAAAGGGAATAAGCGATGATGTTGCAAAAAGAATATTTGAGTTAGGAGTAAAAGGAAGGAATAGCAAAGGTAGTGGCTTGGGCTTGCATCTTTCAAAAATTATTGTTGAAGGATATGGAGGGAAAATATTTCTTAAAGATGCAAAAAATGCGGAGTTTGAAATATACTTAAAGAAAGCGGACTAATTATTTATGGGAAAAAATTCCAATTATTCCATTTTTTCTTTCAATTTTTACAAATCCAAATCTCTCAAATTGAATAATTTCCCCATCATTTAGCAACTCTATATTTTTTTCTGCATATCCATGAATTATTTTTAAACTATTTTCATCAAATTCATCGTTTTTGAATGGTAAGAGAGGAACAATTATTTTTAAATCTATTTTTTCTTCACTTACCCATTGTATTTTTTCTACACCTCCAATTAATTTTTCTCCAGCAAATTTTCCATAAATGCAAGAATTTTTCTTTTCTATTTTTACATTATACAAATCTTTTAATCTTATAATGTCTCCTTCTTTTATTTTTAATGCATCTTCTTCTGGTATATAGAATACTTTACCAACTGAAATTTTTCTTTTACCCATCTCAATTGATGGGTGATTTTTCAACTCAACTTCTTTTTCAATTCCATCTTCAACAATAAGCTTAACTGGATGAGGAACAAAAAAGTATCTTTTTGCTTTCGCATCTAAATTTTTCCTATTTATAGCCTCTATATTTTCAAAAACAACCATTGCCTCAGATTTTGATACACCCTGAGAAAGAACAAACTCTTTTATTGTCTCCGCCAGTATGCCACGCCTTTTTAAACCAATAAGAGTTGGAAGGCGTGGATCATCCCATCCCATAACAACTTTATTTTCTATAAGTGGCTTTATTTTTCTCTTTGAAACGGGCATTCCTTTTATTTCAAGGCGCGAAAATTCCATTAAATATGGCTTTCTTAGTCCTAGACAATCAAGAATATAAAAATATACTTCATCTCTTAGTTCATATTCTTTGCTTCTGAAGGGATGTGTCACACCTGATAAAGAATCTTCAACCGCACCATAAAAATCATATGTTGGCCATATCCTAAACCTTTTTCCATGAAATGGATGAGGGTGTTCTATTATGCGGAATAAAACAGGGTCTCGCATTGCTGTATTAAAAGATTTCATATCTCCTTTTAATCTTATTGTTGCCTCTCCTTCCTTCATTGATTTAAAATCTTCCCAGGAGAAATTTTTGCTAGATCTGCATTCACATTCTTTACAATTCGCTCTATTTTCCCTTACTTTTTCTTCAGTGCATGTACATATATATGCATTTCCTTCATCAAGCATTTTTTTAATTAATTCATAATGCTTTGGCAAATTATCAGATGTTCTATATTCCATATCCCACTCTATTCCAAGCCATTTCAAATCCTCTTTTTGTGCTTCATAAAATTCTTTCTTTTCATTCAATGGATTTGTGTCATCAAATCGAAGAATAAACTTTCCATCATACATTCTTGCATATTCATAATCAATAAATGCAGCTTTTGCATGCCCTATATGCAGGTAGCCATTCGGCTCAGGAGGAAAGCGAGTGATAACTTCTCCTTTTTTTGCAAAAGGCAAGGGTGGCAATTTTTTTTCTTCCTTTACTTTTTTTATTTCCTTTATACCTATTTTTTCAAACTCCTCTTTTAGCTCTTCGATGCTAAGATTATTTATTTCTTCAACAACTTTTCTTACAATAGGTATTATCTCTTTTGCATCAGCCCTTGCTTCAGCAATAACTTTTCCAATAACTGCTTTTAAATCCGCTTTTCCAAATTTTATTGCATTCATCAGAGCGTGTTTTCTTGCAATTTCCTCTACGTTCATTTTTCTCTTTTAACAGCAAATTCAGCAATTTCAATTAACTTTTTCTTTTCTTCACTATTCCTTATTCTCTCTATCGCCTTTTTTGCTTTTTCTGCGTAGATAAAAGCCATATTTTTTGCATAATCTATTGCCCCTATTTCCTCAAAAAATGAAATTGCTTGTTTAATTTCCTCATCCTTTCCATAAATTTTGAGCAATCTTTCCTTATCTTTTTTATATCCATATATATAAAGAATTGTTTTCTTTCCTCTCCTTATATCACTTCCAATTGGCTTTCCTATATCTTTTCCAATTACATCAAGGCAATCATCCCATATCTGAAATGCCATTCCAAGATTTAGTCCATAATTTCTTAAAGCTTCTATTTGCTTTTCTTTAGCCCTTCCAATAATTGCTCCTCCCATGGCGGCGTGCTCAAACATTCTTGCTGTTTTCTTTTCAATCATCTCAAGAAACTTTTTCTCATCAACATATTCAATCTTTTCAAAACTCATGTCCATATCCTGTCCCTCACAGATTTCCTTTGCCATAATTGCAAGATTTCTCAAAATTCTTTTTGCTATTCTATCATTTTCTATATAACTTGCTATTTCAAAAGATTTCGCAAAAAGAGCGTCACCCGCAAGAATTGCTGTATTCTCTCCATAAATTTTATGAACAGTTGGTTTACCACGCCTCTCCTCATCTCTATCCATTATATCATCATGTATAAGGGTAAAGGTGTGAATTAGTTCAAGAGCAACGCCAAAAGGAATTGTATCCATTCCATTTCCTCCAACAGCCTCACATGAAACATAGGCAATTATAGGGCGAAGTCTTTTACCTCCCGCAAATGGCAAATGCTTCACTGCATTATATAAATTTTTTGGCTCAATTTCATATAAATAATTTTCTATTCCTTTTTCAATAGCACTTTTTATTTCTTCTAAATACTCCATATTTCCACCTCTCTCAGCTCTTCAATATTTTTGCATCCGGTGAGAAAAAGAGAAAAGAGCAACGATTTCCTAAAAATCTCCATTTTTTCTTCCATTGATTTGCTTTTTAAAATGGCGCTTGCGACGCCCGCGCAATCCGCACCAAGAGCTATTGATTTTGCAACATCAAGCCCATGCCTTATTCCTCCTGTTGCAACTATTTCAATTCCAGCATTTCTGCATATCTCTGCTATTTCAATTAAGCAATAAGGAGTTGGAATACCCCAATCCCAGAAAATTTTTCCTATTTCTTCCTGTATTCTATCTTTAATTTTTTTTGCCCTATAGCTTTCAACTGCTGAAAAAGAAGTTCCCCCAGCTCCCCCAACATCTACTCCAACTATATCTGTATCTAATAATTTTTCAACAACTTTTCTACTTATTCCCGCTCCTGTTTCTTTAACAATAACTGGCTTCTCAAGGGATGATGCTACTTCCTTAATCATGTTTATACATCCTTTTGCATTTCTATCTCCTTCTGGCTGAACTACTTCTTGCAGAAAATTTAAATGAATTGCAAGCACATCTGCATCTATCATCTCTATTGCCTCATTCGCTTTATCTATAGCATTTTTCCATTCAAGCAACTGGGGGGCGCCTATATTTGCAATGCGCAATGGTATGCTATAATTTTTAACCACACTATAACTTTCAACAACCTCACTGTTTTCAAGTCCCGCCCGCTGCGAGCCGACCCCCATTCCAACGCGGAATTTTTCCGCAACTTTTGCTATTTTTTCATTTATTTGCTTTGCTTCTTCAAACCCACCTGTCATCCCTGCAATTATTATAGGCATTGAAAGCTTTTTTCCAAAAATTTCCGTTGAAAGATCAATTTCATTGATATTTATCTCTGGCAGTGCGTCATGAAGCAACATGAAGTCGTCCCAGTAGTTGTATGAATGCATAACATCCTCTTCCATCACTATTTCCAGATGTTCCTTCTTTCTATTTTTCATCTTCCAATTAATGATTTAAAATTATTTATAATTATTTCTACTCCTTGCAAGTGATGTAAATATTCCAAAAGTGCATAAAATTGCTGAAATTATAAATGCTTTCTCCATTGCATCAACAAAAGAATAATTTTTTGTAAGCAAGATTGCGATTGCCATACTTCCAGATTGCCCTATTGTACGCATTGTAGCAATTGTCGCAGATGCAATTCCATATTCCTTACTTTCAACACTTGCCATTATTGCATTTGTATTTGGAGAAGAAAAAAAAGCAAAACCAAATCCAATTAATGCTAAAATTGCAATTATTATCATTAAATTAAAATTATGTCTAATATAGAAGGCAATTAAAAAAATACCAAGGGCGGTAAGTGCTATCCCAAATGATGCAATTATTTTTGGATCTATTTTATCAGATAATTTTCCACCAAATGGAGAGAAAATTGCTTGAACAACTGGTTGGGAAATAAGAATTAGTCCAGCAGTGCTTGCTGGATAATTTTTTATATTTTGAAGATAGATGCTCAAGAAAAATGATAGAGAAAAAGTGGCAATGTAATGAATTAATGCGGTTAAATTTGAAAAAATAAATACAAAATTTCTTCTAAAAATGGAGGGTTTTATTAAAGGATTTTCTATTCTGTTTTCCCATAAAATAAGAGATATAAAAAGTAAAAGGGAGAGAATTGCAAATATAAATCCCTTTAATGAATTAATTATTGAAAGAGAATATATAAGGAAAATTATTGATACCCCCCATAAAATTGAGCCAAAATAATCAAATTTCTCATAATTACCAGAAAATTCATATTTAAAATTGCTTAGAAGAAGAATTATTAAAATACATATAAAAATCATAAAGAGGAAAATGCTTCTCCATCCAAAATAACTTGTTAAAAATCCTCCTATAAATGGACCGGTTGATAATCCTAAATAGGTAAATGAAACATTTATTCCAATTGCTTTTCCTCTATCTTCTTTAAAAAATGAGGATAGAATTGCTGTCGCATTTGAAAAAATCATTGCACTTCCAATTCCATGAATTATTCTGAAAATTAAAAAAAGAAAAGATACATTAGAAATCATTGAAAGAAAAGATGCGATTGCAAAAATTATTATTCCATATAAAAAAATTTTTATTCTTCCATAAATATCACCGATTTTTCCAAAAGGCAATAGTAAAACAGCAATTGCAATTATATATGATGTTGTAAGCCATCCTAAAAAGAATGAGTCTATACCAAAATCTTTTCCTATGGAAGGAAGGGCTATATTAATTGATGAACTTGTAAAGGAAACAAGAAATGATGAAAAACTTGTTATAATCAAAATTATATTTTTATCCTTCATTTAAAAACTCCTTAAGTTCATCTATTGTTTCCCTTAACGACTTCACTTCAAAAAATCTTTTCCCTATTATTTCATTGCAGAAAGATTGATAAATTGATGAAATGCATTCCTTTAGCTTCACTGGCATAGAAGGAGGAGGCCTGACCATTTGCCTCCATTTAATGGCATCAATTTTTTTTGCCTCCTCTACTCCCTTATACCATTCTGTTTTTCTATAATATATTCTTGCAATTTCCTTGCTAGCTGGTATACCATTTATTGTAAACCTGCATTCATCTGGTGTACCAACTACATCAACAACAATTAAATTTCTTTCTTCATCAAATCCAAATTCAATTTTTCCATCTTCATTTATTGCTCCTATTTTTTCCGCTTCCTTGCTTATTATTTTATTTATTTTTTCTGAAATTTCTATAATTTCATCTATTTCTTCATTGCTTATATTTGCGATTCTTTTAACTTCTTCCTTGCTTATATATCTATCGATTTCTTCAAGCTTTGTAGAAAATTCATATATTGGCTCATCTAATTTTTGATTTTCCTCTATTTTTTTAATACCATATTCCTCCATCTTTATTTTTCCTTCTTTTAATCTCTTAAGAAAACTTGAATTGGTTGTTATAAAATTTCTGTAGATCACTTCAACAGGTATAAGAAAATTTGATTTTTCTTTTGAATAAATTGAATAATCATATTTTCCATTAACTATGCTTGGCTCAAGAACTCTTAAAAATTTTATTCTCATCCTATTTACTGGTTTCTTAATTTCATTTATATTTTTTATTTCGTTATTTTCAACAATTCCAACATAATGATTTTTTATTCCTTTTTTATTCATTTTTTCAAAAAAATATGCCCCAATCATGCAAAGTGCCTTACCCTTATTTTCTATTAAATCAGGCATTTCACCCCAGTCAAAAACTGAGTAGCGATCTGAAAACACAAACTCAGCAATTCCAGGCTTTTCTTTTGCTTCTTCAATAATTTTTAAGTCCTTTACACTTCCCATAAAGTTATATTCTTTATCTTTTAAATTTTACTGTTCCTACCCTTATACCTTTAATTGCTTTTGTTAAATTTCCCTTTATTTTTCCATTTATAAAATAGACATCGCAATCAATTTTCATTGCTTCTTCAACCTTATTTTTTATTCCTCCAGTGACATCAAAAAATCCTTCGCTTGCCTTTATTTTAATTTTTTCATCTATTATATCAATTAATTTTGCGTCTTTTTCTTTTGGATTTTTATCATAAATTCCATCAACATCCATTAAAAATATAACTTTTTCAGCAGAAAAATTATTTGCAATATAGCTCACTATTTGATCTCCAGATAAAATATCAATTCCTTTATCAACCGAAATTGAGACATCTCCATAAAGAAATGGTATAAAATTTTTATTAATCAAATTTTTTATAACTTCAATATAGCCATCTATAATTTTTCCTTCTTTAAGAGTAAAAATTGAAGAAGGACAAATAGGAAAAGATGGCAAACCTTTTTCAATAAAAATATCAACTATTTTATTATTCAATTCAATCATTGCCCTATGGGTTTTGTAAAATCCTATCGCTTTTTCATTGCTCCATCCCTCCCTTATTTTATATTTTTTTGCCACAGGATGACCATAGCTCCCCCCTCCATGAACAATTAAAAATTTTTTTTCTGGATAAAAATATTTAATTTCTTCAGCAATTTGCTCAACAATTTTTTCATTAAAAGAAAATGGTTTTTCTTTATTACTTATAACGCTTCCCCCGATTTTTATAATTATCATTTTTCCACTATTACATCAGCTTCTTTTTCCTTTGCATCTATTATAACAATATCACCATCTTTTATAACATCTATATTAATTCCATCAACACACACAATAGCGGAGATTATTGCTCCTGTCGCAACTATTGTTTCAGTTTCCCTATTTATTATTGCCTTTGGAGCATTTCCATTTTTTTTCAAAGCATAAATTACGTAGGAGCCGACTGTTGAGCCTTTTCCACACGGAAATACAAAAATCTTATCCTTTATGCTTTTTCCATAAATTGGGCTATTTTTATCAATGATTATGCCTGTTTTTGTATCAACGCTTCCATAAAAGCTAAAAGCTTCTTTGCTCACTATTGCTTCACCTCTTACTTTTCCAGGATATATTGTTCTTCCTTTCATATTATTTCCTCCATTTTTGCAAAAAGAACCTTTTGATTGCAAAAACTTGGCAAATAATGAGCTGCTTTTGCAGAATTTACACCAGTTCTTTCAAAAATTTTTTCAAGAGGAGAAACTACCATGCATGTATCCGCTACTATTTTTCCTCCCGCCTTCTCAATTTTCTCGTTTATTCCCATTCTTTCAGCAATTTCTTTAATAGCACGAGATGTACATATCCAAAAATTTCTTTTAGCTTTTCTTTTTTCAAGAAAATTTGCAATTTCTATTATTTCATTTAGGCTTGCATGAGGACAACCAAAAATTACAATATCAACATCGTCACTATTGCTCAATTTTGAATAAACTTCTTCAATCTCTTCCTTTCCAACCTCAATTTTTTCCTTTCCCTTAATTTCATATCTCTCCGCTTCTGGCGTTATTTCTTCTACATGATACATCGCAACCGCTCCGCTCGCCGCCATCGCCGCCCCAAGTTGCTTTAAATCATCAATGCTTGCATCCTTTATTCCTTTAAAATATGGTATTCTATTTTTTATTTCCTTTCCTACATAATAGCCAAGAGATGCAAAATCTGTTGGTGATAAGAGTTTTGCTTTCACATTTATAACAATATCCGGCTCTCTATTTTCATCTAGATGAAGTCCATAATAAGGAGTTAAGCCTGTTATTGCTGATGCGAGAGCAGAAGGACCGCCTTCTCGATTTGTTCTTGCTCCTATAACTGAATTTGCAAATGCAACCGCTGATGATTCGCTCCATGCTATGTGTTGCCTAAAGCGAGGTAAATTTCCTGCAAGATATGGTGTGCAGGTCGCTGAAATAACAACTCCCATTTTTTTAAAAGCATTTATTATAGCCATTTGCTTTTCAGCAAATTCATTGCTTATTCCCATTTCCTGCCAGTTTTCTAAATCCATGCCAGCTGGATTTAAATAAGTTAAAATTTTAACTTTTGCTTCTTTTGCTATATCTTCAAGAAATTCGAGACCAGCATCCTCTATTGATTTATATGAGACGCCTGCAATTTGAGCTGAAGCAACACGGATCATTTTTTCTGCTTTATAAACATCTCCAAGCCTTACAAGCAAGCGGAGCATCCTTGCAACAATTTCTCCTTCTTCACCGTCAAGCATTTTTTCCTGTTCTTTAGTAAGATACATAATTGAATAACTTCAACATCTATTTAAATCATTTTTCTTCTTCTATTTTCTTCTTCAAGAAATCTATAAACTGTTGAATGATTTGCTCCGTTAAGCAACATTTCCACCGCTTTTTTTGCAATCTGCAAATTCTCAATTTTTCCTATTATTGCAATAGTATGTCCATAAATGCTTATATATGCCCCGCTTAATTCTTCTATTATTTCTCTCGCCCTTCCATTTTTTCCAATTACTCTGCCAGCAAGTCTTTTTATATGATTTTCCTTTTTTCCAACCCAGTCCCTTATATCAACTATTTCAAGATAATAGTCCTCATTAAATAGAAGAATTGCTTTTTCGGGAGAAAATCCTCTTCCAATTGCAACAACAACATTTTCCGCTTCCATCTCTTTTATTTTATCTTCACTTTCTATTTTAACTTCCCCTATGCTTGAATTAATTTCAAGTTTCACTCCATGGCTTTCTATCCTATTCTTTGTTTCCCCATTCTTACCAATTAAAACACCTACCCTATCCTGAGGAATTTTAACATATTTCATTTTCATCACTCATTATATAATAGATTACATTTTCTTCATCTACATTAATGAATTTTTTAAAAAATTTTACTATGTTATATACATCTCTTCTTAAAAATTCAATTGCCATAGGATTTTCTCTTTTAACTGTCTGTCCAACATCTATTATAACTGGGTTGTTTCTATAAATTAAGACATTGTATTCAGAAAAATCCGCATGAACAAGCTTTGCTTTTTGATACATTAGCTTTAGATATTTTCTTATTTTCTCAAAAATTTTCTCAGCATTTTTTATATTTGCATCTTTAAGCAAGGGGGCTGGCTTTGCCTTGCTTCCTATATATTCCATTACAATTACATTTCCTTCAATTGCTATTGGCTTGGGCACCCTTACACCTACTTGATGCAATTTTTTAAGATTGCCAAATTCTTTTTTAGCCCATGCAAAAATTATGTTTCTTCTATCAAATTTTATTTTTTCTGGTGGGTCATACATAAGATATTTTGATATACTTCTGAAGGTGGCGGTATTTATCCTATAAATCTTTATTGCTATTAAATTTTCTCCACATACTCCTCTAAAAACATTTCCTTCCTTTCCAGTTGAAATTGGAAAATCAATATAATCAATGAAACCATCATTCATCAACTTTGCCAAAGCATCAAGAGTTGTTTTCTCAAAAACCTCTCCTTCAGTTTTTAATAGTTCCTCAATTTTTTTCATAAAAATCCTTTAAGTGCATCTGGAATAAGATTTTTTTTATCTAAATTTATTACCTGAGTTGGAGTATACTGATATATAACATCTGCTTTTTCATCTTGGAAATCCCATGTTTTAATAATGAGTAAATCTCCTGTTTTTATCCATTTCCTCTTCTTTATTTTTCCAGGTATTCTTGCCATTCTTGTTTTTCCATCCTCACAAATAATTTTTAGTCTGCCTCCTCCCATATGCTGTTCAACAATTGCAAACATTTCATTTTCTCCTTTTTTTGGCAGAGGTATTCGCTGTTCAACTTCTTCATCCATTATAAAAGTTAATTTGTAAATATATATGAAGATATCGTTTTTCAAAAATAAAAATTTAAATTTATGGATTTGCTATTCTTTTTGTGGAAAAATATTTTAGGAGCATAGAAAACAAGGTAAAGGAATGCTACCAGATAGCTAGCTTAGCAAGAAAAAAAGGTTATGATCCCAAAAAAGAAGTGGAAGTAGCTTTTGCGAAAGATCTTGCTGATAGAGTTGAAGAACTTGTTGGTCCAAAAGGAATAGCTCATAAAATAAGAAAATATTTAAAAGAAAAGGGAAGAGAAGAAACCGCTATTCAAATAGCTATTGAAATTTCTGAAAATATGAATGGAAGCCATGCAGAAATAATTGAGCAAGCAGTGAGGACAGGACTTGCAATATTAACTGAAGGTGTTTTAGTAGCCCCAATAGAAGGAATATCATCTATTGAAATTGGAAAAAATTTCGATGGAAGCAAATATGTAGATTTATATTTTTCTGGCCCCATCCGCTCTGCTGGGGGAACAGGAGAAGCAATGAGTGTTTTAATTGCAGATGTTGTGAGAAGAAAGCTTGGATTGGATAGATATAAAGCAACTGACGATGAAGTTGAAAGATATAAGGAAGAAATTCCCCTTTATGATAGAATAACACATTTGCAATATTTACCATCTCCAGAAGAGATAGAACTAATCATAAGAAATTGCCCAATCTGCATAAATGGCGAGCCAACTGAAAAAGAGGAAGTGATGGGAAAAAGAGATTTGCCAAGAATAAAAACAAATAGAGTAAGAGGGGGAGCATGTCTTGTAATAGCTGAAGGACTATGCCTTAAAGCGCCAAAACTTATGAAACATGTCACAAGATTAAAGCTTGAAGGATGGGATTTCCTTAAGAATTTTTCCAAAGAAATAAATGAAGAAAAGGAAATAGAGCCATCTGAAAGATATATAGAAGATTTAATAGGAGGGCGCCCTGTGATAAGCCATCCTTCCCGCAAGGGCGGCTTCAGGCTTCGATATGGGCGGGCTAGGACTTGTGGGCTCGGAGCAACTGCGATGCATCCAGCAACCATGTATTTGCTCGATGGATTTATTGCGGTTGGAACACAACTTAAAACTGAAAGACCTGGAAAAGGAACGATTGCAACCCCTTGCGATAGTATTGAAGGGCCAATGGTTTTACTTGATAATGGAGATTTTCTTCAGATAAATTCTATTGAAGAAGCAATTAAAATTGCTAAAAATGTTAAGGAAATAGTTGATTTGGGAGAAATTTTAATACCTTTTGGAGAATTTTTTGAGAACAATTCAATTTTGCCCCCCGCAAGTTTTTGCTATGAATGGTGGATTAAAGAGCTGGAAGAAAAAGCAAATATTGAAGAAGTAAAAATAAAGCATGGAATAGAAAATTTTGAAAATATATCCTTTG
Organism: Thermoplasmatota archaeon; assembly: GCA_038818725.1. Lineage (GTDB taxonomy): Archaea > Thermoplasmatota > E2 > UBA202 > JdFR-43 > JACIWB01. The sequence continues at coordinate 58,218 of JAWAYL010000002.1, forward strand.
AGAAAGCAATTGAGCTATCGAAAGAATATGAAATTCCTCTCCATCCTTCCTATAATCTATTTTGGCATGATATAAGTAAGGATGATTTTCAGATTTTGAGAGATTTTATAAAAAAAGCAACATATGATGGTAAATTATATCTTGAAAAGGATAAAAAATTGAAGGAGATTTTACTTAATTTAGGAGTTACTCATCTTGAAAGAGATAGATATGTTATAGATAAATATGCTGAAGTGCTAATTAAATGCTGTGGATTTGAAATAATTGATGGAAAAATTTTTGAAGTTAAAAATAGCTCAAAAGAAGCAATTGAAGCAGTTCAAGAAATTCTTGGAATAAAAATAATTCCTAAATCAATTCATAGAATAGGAGCAAGAATGGGCAGACCTGAGAAATCTGCTGAAAGGAAAATGTCCCCAGCGCCGCATGTTCTTTTCCCTGTAGGAATTGAAAAAGGAGGAAAGGAAAGAATTTTAAATACAACTGGAAAAATAATTGTTGAGTTAGGGGAAAGAAAATGCGAAAACTGCGGAAAAATAAGCTATAAAACAAAATGTGAATGCGGCGGCCATACATATTTTACAGGAAATATAAGAAATTTTGAAATAAATGTTCAGGAAGAACTGAATAAAGCGGAAAAGAAAATAAATACTCAAGTAAAGAAAGTAAAGGGAGTTATTGGTTTATCCTCTTTAAGTAAAACTCCAGAGTGCATAGAAAAGGGAATTATAAGAGCAAAATATGATATTTATGTTTTTAAAGATGGAACGATAAGATATGATATGACAAATATGCCATTAACACATTTTAAACCATATGAAATAGGTGTTTCTGTAGAAAAATTAAGGGAATTGGGATATGAATATGATTATAAAGGAAATAAGCTTGAGAGAAGTGATCAAATTGTTGAATTGATGCCACAAGATGTTATACCTTCAAAAAAATGTGGAGAATATTTTTTGAGAGTAGCTAAGTATATAGATGAATTGCTTTCAAAAATTTATGGAATGAATGCATATTACAATGCAAATAGTTTAGAAGATTTAATTGGTCATTTAGTTGTTGGTTTATCCCCCCATACATCAGCCGGAATTGTTGGGAGAATAATTGGATTTACAGATTTGAATGTTTGCTGTGCTCATCCTTTTTTCCATGCAGCAAAAAGGAGAAATTGCGATGGTGATGAAGATTCTTTAATGTTGCTTACTGATGTGTTAATAAATTTCTCAAAAGAATATATACCTGAAAAAAGAGGTGGAAAAATGGACTTGCCTCTTGTTATTGCAACAAGGATTTCTCCAAATGAAATAGATAAGGAAGCATTGAGTTTAGATGTTTTAAATTCCTATCCTTTAATATTTTATAGAAAAACTTTTAGTTATGCTCATCCAAAAGAAATTGAAAAAGAAATGGATTTAGTTGCTAATAGGCTGGGAAGCGAAAGGGAATATAAATTTTTTGGATTCACTCATGATACAAGCAGCATAGAGAATGCCCCAAAAACATCTTCATATAAGCTATATGAAAATATGGAAGATAAAGTAATGGCACAGATAAATTTAGCAATAAAAATAAGAGCGGTTGATGAAGTAGATGTTGTTACAAAAATAATTGAGAAGCATTTTCTTCCTGACTTAGTAGGAAATTTAAAAGCTTTTACAAAACAGCAGTTCAGATGCACAAATTGCAATACAAAGTATAGACGCATCCCTTTAACTGGAAAATGTGAAAAATGCAAAAGCCAACTATTGCTGACAGTTCATGAAAGTTCTATAAAGAAATATTTAGCAACAATAAAAAAACTAGCTGAAGAATTTAACATACCAAACTATACAAAACAGAGAATATTCCTTTCAGAAAAATTTGTTGATTCTTTATTTAAAAATGAAAAAGATAAAAAACTAATAGATTTCTTCTAACAAAAAATTTAAAAAAATATTATATATATTATTGCCCGGCGTAACTCAGACTGGTAGAGTGGCGGACTGTAGTTGCATCTCTTGGGCTATAACCCACCGCCGCGGAAATCCGCAAGTCGCTGGTTCAAATCCGGCCGCCGGGACTAATTTTTATGGGTAAAAATTTATATAGGAAGAATTTCATGAAATTTAGAAAGAATGAGATTGCTCATAAAGCTTAAAGATGAGAAAAAGCAGGCTATAGATAATTCATATCACAAGTTACAGGGGTTTGTTTATAAATTGATGAAAAATGATTATTCATCGCTTCATGATAAAAAAGGATACAAGTTTTTCTGCTTTTCAAATATATTTCCTTTTGAAGAAAATAGGATAAGAAATTTTATAATTTCGTCACCAAGCAATGAAATTATAAATTCAATTTCAAAAAATATTGAAATAGGAAAATTGGTAAATATAGGAGAAATGCAATTTAGAATTAAAGAATTCTCAATTTTTAATGTTAAAATTCCAAAAAGAAATGTTCATATCTGCTGTTCTACGCCTATTATAATAAGAATTCCTGAGGCAAAATATGATAAATATAAAATTCCTGAAGAAGAAAGGAAGGCAAGATATGTTTATTGGCGTCCGAAATATAGCTTTGAAGCATTTTTAAAGCAACTAACAGAAAATTTAATAAAAAAATTCAATGATTTTTATGGAACAGAAATTTCAACATATGATTTATTTGAGCAATTTGTTTTTAAAAAAGTTGTTGCAAATGAATTAATCATCAATGGAAAAGCATATCCAGTAATAGGAAGCATATGGGAATTTATATGGCATAATATGGATTCGATGCAAAGAAAAATTATTGAATTTGGATTAGATACTGGCTTCGGAGAAAGAAATAGCTTTGGATTTGGTTTTGTAAATGTGGTCTAGATGATAGAATTACGAAACCAAGGATTTCAAAGAGTTCAGACAAGATTTTAAATCTTCTATAATATCTCCTTCGTACTTCTCTTTAATGGTATCTTCTGATACTCCGCAGAATCCGTGCCCTAAAATGCTTTTATTTCTTATTTCGTTTAAAGTATCCAATTTGTCTCCTAAACTTTTGACTATTTTCATTATTTCCTTCAATTTTGTATCTCTTTCTTTACTTATAAGATATCCAATAACCTTTCTCAAAACAAGGGTATTTGGCTCGCTATAATTTATTTTATCCTTTTGGAGAGATTCTAATAATTCCTCATTTTGTTCTATATAATTTTTAAACTCTTCAAAACCTTTAGCCCCTTTTTCTGTGGATATTTTAGTGGTGTATTCAAAAATAAACTTTAATGATGCTTCATTAAACCTAACTATTCTACCTAGAAAATCGATATAATTTCCTTCCTCAAATTTTATTAATATGTTATTAAATAGTTCATCAAGTAAAGCTATCAGCAATAGGAAATAATCTTTAGAAAACTGGTCTACAGAAGAATGCTTCTCCAACTTTTCTAAGTTATTAATAATATTCTCTATCTCGGATTTTTCTATACCTGAATAGCTTTCTTTGATTTTTTTATAATGGGTAATTGCTTTTTTAAAATCGAATAAATATCGATAGTACTCGCCTCGAAGTCTTTCTAATTCTTTATTATCAAGCAAGCCATATTTTTCTGCCAACTCGATAGCGCCTTTATATTGATGTTTCTCTTTTAAACTTTTATAAGTTTCTGTAAGAAAGGCTTTGTATATTTTATCACCTACTCTTAGTAATTTACACTGGTTGCTACCTGCTGGTAAATAAATCGCTTGAACTAAATTTCTGAATTTTGAAACACAATTAAAGAGTAAAGCTTCATTCTCTGCCGGTGTGCCACCAGTTAGAGAAACAAAATATATATCTGCGGAGAATGATTTATTGAAAAATTTTTCATAAAATTCATACATTTTATCTCTATCTGCAGGATTATCATTTATCTGAATTACACTAGTATTTTCACCCAACAATTTTTTTAGTATTTGAGCTATATACCAAGTATCTTGAGGATGGAAGGGTACCTGCTCTGTAGCAAATAAATAAATATGTTGGAGTTTGTAATCCTGGGTAGTATCGATATAATTAACTACAGGCCCTAGAAGTAAAGGCTCTAATTTTAAATTAACCCATTTATTCTGATTAAATATTTCTTTGCTTTTTTCATATACATTTTCATCTTTTTTAAAATAAGGTTTGCCATTTATCCCCAGATCACTTATACCAACATTTGCATATAGTATAGCATTTTTCAACCTTTCTTTCATATTCACCCCCTTATTTTTACCCATCCTAATGGGTATTCATTATTATAACTCACTCTTCTTGTCTTAGGAAATTTCAAAACAAATTTTCCTGTTTTTGGATTTCTCCCGAGACCGAGTTTTTTTCTTAAGTTCCTACCTTTTTCCCATTCTTCAAATTTCTCCGCTTTCAAGCCTATGGTTTTTGCATGCCATCCTCCACCCCATCCAAGATTTAATATCATCTCATTTTCCTTGCAATTTTCTATTTCATCCTTCAATTTATAAAATACATTTTTTGTTACATTAGAAAATTTATAATTTAATTGTTTTAGAATTATCTCTTTAGAAAATTCACTGCATATTTTGAAAATTTCTTCTTTTTTCATATACTCTTTTACTAGATTCTCTTTAAAGATGTGTTTATTTAACAGTTCATTGTCTATCCTAAAATAAAAGCTCGTCTTTTCCCCTCGCTTTATACTTTCTATGTATGTGGGAATTGTTCGAGGATTCCCAACAATTTTTATTTCATTTATCTCTAAAGAGGATAAAGAAAAAGGAAGAGTATCTGAGATTCTTAATGCTCTTAAAATATCGTAATGTGGTTCTTTACCGAATATTTCTTTTTCTAATCTTATACAAGCTTCATTTGGTTTTATATATTTCTTTTCTAATAATTCTTTACAGTAATCAAACACTTTTTCTTCACTTACTATTTTCCATAAAAGTGCTGTTCTTATTGCACCTTTTATTGAACTTCCGGGAATATAAGGAAATCCCTCAATATTTTTAATAAATTCTCTAATCTGAGGCTTTGTGTTTCGTATTCTATCAAAATCTATCTTCATAGGAATTGAATACTGCGAGAAATCGGTAGGGTTTAAGTTGTTTTTCTTTAAAAAATCCTCCATTTTAAAATCTTCTTTTTCTTTATTAATTTCTTCTACGAGCGAGATATTATTTTCTATACAATACCCGGCAAATTTATCAAAATCCATTTTTATAAAATTTTTGTTTTCAATAACAAAATCTATCGATGTAAAAACATTCCCATTACCTACATGTAAGGGTGTAAGAACCTCTAATTCTAATCTATTCTTCATTTACTCACCTTTAATTTGGATAGCATAGGCTTTTCCATATATAGAGTATCCTTCGTAATGAATTAATTTTCCCTCAGGCAACTTTTCAAATACACTCCCTTCTTTTATCATTTTTATTCTCGGTTTTCTTTCCTTTCCTATCCATCCTCCTTTTAAAACAAAATCCCAAGATGAGGCGCCAGAAAATAAACCTTTTTCGTTTTCATCTGGATAGAATAACGAGAGAAGCATATACTTGTTTCCATTTAGAGGGGTACGGAGGGTTATATTTTCTTCTTTAAAGCTAAATAGTCCATAACCCCATGTTCTTTTTCCGCCAAACCCTTCCTCCTGTAGTAACCTCAAAGAAGAGATTATTTCTCTATAAATATTTTCTTCGCACTCAATAGTAAACCAGAGACCACATTTTTCATTAAATTTTATCAAACCTACAAAAAAGAAATCAGACTTTTTGGTTTCGCGGTCGAGATAAACTTTTGGTATTTGTTGCTCTTCATATAGATATTTTTTATTTAGAATGTTTTCTATATCTGATTCATTTAATTTTTCATAATTTATTATCTTCTCAAAATAATCTTTTGATATAAACTCCACTTTTTTCCAATCTTTTGGTAATTCTCCGTCAAAATTTATTTTTACTCTTGGTTTTGGGAAATATATATTGTTTTCATCGAATGGGTAAGCAGAAGAAATTCTTACTTTTTCAAATTTTTTAACAAACTCATCTGTCTCTTCTTCAGTATGGAGTAAGGAATATGCATTTATAATTCCATTAAATATAGTATCAGAATGAATTATTGGGGAAGATTCTTCCAGTCCAATCCCTATTTCTCCTATATGGAGAGGAGACGTAAAGTTTAATTTAATTATCTTCATATTTTTCATTTTTTATGATTTTATAAAATCTATTGCTTTTTCTATGGTTTCAAACTCTTTTGAAGCGTTTTTATTATCTTGAAGATAATATTCTATCTTTTTTACAATGATTTTCTGCTGTTTTCTGATTTCGATTTTTCCATACCCACGAGAGCCGTGCCCTCCAAGATAATCATCCTCCAACATTTTTAAGCATCTTTCAAGATTTTTTAAGTCTTCTTTTGCTTGCTCTTTATCCTCTATATTGTAAATAATTTCAAAATTGAAAACGCTTCCTGCTGGAATTCTTTCTATTTGTCTGGGTGTAGCTTGAGTGGTTATTCTATCAATCACGTTTTCAAACTTCCATTCTGTATATTTCAGCCCAGTATCTATATTTTCTAATTTTTTTCTACTTTCTTCTGTTAAGTGCAAATCTCTAACGATAATTCTTGATGGAGACTCACCTGTCGCTGAGCCAAAAATTCTACAAACAGGACATTTTTTGGCCTCGTTTCTTGTCTGGCATTCGTGCCTTTTAATGGTATTATCTATATAAATATTAAAAAAATTTTCATCCTTGGCATTCGCTATTTCCCACAGACTTCTTAATTTTCCTTTCAAAGAACTTCCTGGTATGTAAGGATAATCTGTTATTGGATCTCTTACAACAGGACTATCTATACCACCAATTTTCATTGTTTCTCTGCTTGCACCCACATGCAAACCAGTTTTTAATTCCATCTCTCCTTTTATAATTATTTTCCCTAATAGCATTTTAATCACCACCTCCTGCCAACTTATGGTATGCAACCACCCCTCTCAAAAAATCACAAATCTTTTTGAAATCTTCAAAGGTATTAACCTCATTGATCGCATTATCTATTATCCTTACCAACTCGGCTGTTGATTTATTTTTTGCAGAAGTATATGCTAAAAGGGGCTTTAATTTTAATAGTTTATTTCTATCAAACTTTTCTTTTCCTTCATCTTCTATTTTACTAAACCCATCTAGTATTTTTCTTATCTGGGTTGTTTTCATTTTTTGTTTTTTTACTAGATAAATCCCCAAAATACAGCTAAAATCTATCAACTCCTTCTCCTTGAAGGAAAGAAATTTTTTTGTCTCTTTTTCCTTTATCATCTTTTCGCAAAAATCTAAATAATCTTTTTGTTCCTTCTTTTTTTCTAGTTGTTGTTTTTCTAAATCTTTAACTCTAGAATTTTGTTTCTCGTTTCTTGCTTTTCTTATATCTTTTTCTATTTCTGCCAAATTTTTTTCTATTTCTGCCAAATTTTCTACAAATTCAATGTGTTTTCCTTCTTCTATCAACTTTTTAATATCTTCCATATTTTTCACCCCTTGTTGCAAGATCTAATATTCTTAATGGAATATCTATATAATAAATTTTTGATGGTTGTTGTCTGTTTATTACTGAATATTTCTTAACAATCCTTTCAAAAATTTTTTTATCTTTTTCATTTAATCTTCCATACCAATAACTCAAATGCACTGCCCAATCTATCCTACTAAAATTTTCTTTATAATAATTATTTATAGAGAGCAATTTTCCTATATTTGCTTTACTCACTACTAGTTTATTTCCGTTCAATAATGGAGCAAAATCTTTCCAGAGCTCCAAAAATTTATCCCATTCCAGTGATTCTTTAAATATTCCTCTTACATTAACACCTCTCTCAAATAACCAGATTCTGTTTTTTCCCTCATCTTTTGCTATTTTTTCTTTTTCACCAGAAATCTGTGCTATCTTATAAAATGGGAACTTTTCATCAAATATACAAAAGCTACCGGAAATAGTAATATTATCATTTTCTCCGACATATTTCCTAAATAGAGAGTTAATATCAAATGCAAGCTCAATTACATCATCCCATGATCCAACTATGAGTAAATCATCTCCTCCTCCATAAACTATCACAAATTTTCTTTCCTTCCTTTCTGCTAATCTCTTTATTTTTTCACCTATTTTCCAATTAGTATTTATAATTTCCTCAATATTTTTATCTTGAAGATTTCCTAAAAGATTTATGTAAGCCTTAAAAAAGTAATTTAAAAATCTGGATAGATTTGTTATTCTAGAAATTGTTCTTTTTTCCTTTGGTAAACCTCTTCGGAAAATATCCCCGAGCCTATCGACATCCATTCTCAGCACACCGATTTTTTTAATCCCTGTTGCTTTTTCTGCTAATTCATCTAAATTACCTGTACCGTATGCGTAGTTGGGTAGGGGCAAGGGGGCATAAATAAACTCTTTTTTATTTTTCTCTTTCTTCATCTTCAATATTTCATCTGGAGGATCCAAAGAATTTATATGAAAAATTGTGTCAAAATTTTCTTCTATTTTATTCGTAATTTTGATTTTAGAAAAAGGCAGTTCCAAGTCATAATCTTTTGCATCTTTAAATCTGAGGATGTAAGATGCTTTTATGAGATTTTCCCCTATACTTAATAATCTCCTACACTCTTCACAATATCTAATTATTTCCTCGCCTTTTTTTATTTCTTCCAATCTTTCCACAAATTTCTTACACGCTTTACAACTTTCCTTCTTTTTCTCATATCCACTTTCCATTAATAATTTATCTGGTTCTTTGGTAAGTATGTGTTTAAATTTTTGGGATTTTTCTTTAGACAATATTTCACCTATCTTATGCCATACTTCCGAAAAATTATTAAATTCTTCTCCACTAATTTCACTCCACCCTATTGCATAATAAAGTTCTCCATCAAATTTTTTTAATAGCCATTCATTTAATTGTTCTTTCAATTCATTTATTTTTTTGATACTTTCTTCAGTATTTGGAGCAATTATATAAAAATGCCCGCCCGCGCAATAAAGTAAATTTGCTCTGGAAAGATTCAGTCGCGTAAGTAATTCTTGAGTTACATCTTCTGAAAGAATTTCAAGCATAAATGATCTCGCTCTCAACAATCTTAAAGATCCTTTTGAGGTAATATTGTATATAAATTTTTGTATACCTGAAATATCTCCTGAAACCAGTATATACTTTTTTTCTTTCCTATCGAGTATTTTCTCTTTTATATCTTTATCTAACTCATCTTTATGATAAAGATAAAGGCAGGATGCAATAGCACATGTGGTTTTTAAATGATCAAACAAGGATATATCTTCATCTTCTCCAGTCCTTGCTGGTATATAAGTTGTCTCTTTTTCAAGAAAACTTAATACCAAATCAGGGGAAATTAGAGGAAATCGATATTTGAAATCATCGAAAATTTTTTCGTAACTTTTGTGAGGAATTCTATCTTCCGCATTATTTTTATCAAAGCTTGGAAAAACAATTTCATTAAATCTTAACACGGTGAGAGGATATGCTTTTTCCTTAACTTCTTTGTTTTCCAATCTTATTCTGGAAAAAATCGATATCAGAGGATTTTTCGGGTTAAATTCTCCTTCTTTTTCTCCTCTTTCCATTGAAGATAGATTATCTGCCTCATAAACAATCCACAAAAGATTTTTCATTTTTTGAGTTATATCTGGTGGAATTTTCTCCATATATTTTTTGTGATGAAATTTTGCAAACACGGAGAGTTCTTTTTTGAAACTTTCTAAAAACTGAGCTCCTATCTCAGAGTGATCTCCTTCGGTTGTTCCTATACCTCTAAGAATAACTTTACCTATATCATGGAGAAGAGCACCAAGGATTAGGGTATTATATTCTTCGTCCATTTTTGTTTTTAAATAATATCGGCATTATATATATGTTGTGGTACGTACGGTGAAAACAAGAGTTCTTTTAAAAACAATTTTATAAAATATTTTATATGGTAAGTTTCTTACATTCATGCTTTCCTCCGAAGCTTTGTTTACTGGAACTCAAATTAACTATTACATAGTTTGTCCTACAAAATTATGGCTTTTTACACATCAATTAAGCATGGAAGTAGCTTCTGAAGATGTACAAATAGGAAAATTTATTCATGAAACATCTTATTCAAGAGAAAAGAAAGATGTAATTATTGATAATAAAATTGGTATTGATTTTATTAGAGAAGGAGAAAAATTAATAATATGTGAGATAAAAAAATCTAAAAGAATTGAAAAAGCACATAGGTATCAGCTATACTATTATCTTTATTATCTTAAAAAAATTAAGGGAATTGAAAATGTTGAAGGAAGAATCTTATATCCTACAAGAAAAGAAGTTGAAATAATTGTTTTTAATGAGGAAATTATGAAAGAAATTGAGGAAATACTAGAAGAAATAAGAAAAATAATTTCATTTAGCCAGCCGCCAGAGCCAACTAAAAAAGCATATTGTCGCAAATGCGCTTATTTTGAATTTTGCTGGGTGTGAAAATGAAGAAGAATTTTTATATTTTGAGAAATGGAAAGCTGATAAGGAAAGGAAATACAATATATTTTATATTTGAGAAAAGTGAAGAAAAAAGTTTTTCTGCTGAAGTTGATGGAGAAGAAATAGAAGTGGAAGCAGAGGATATATCAGATAAACCAGAATATGAAAAAAGAATTTTGCCAGTTGAGCAAATTGGTGCAATTTTTATTTATGGAAGAGTTTCTCTTACATCAGGAGTAATATCTTTCTTGAGTAAAAATAGCATACCAGTTCATTTCTTTGGATATTATGGAAATTATGAAAGCACTTTAATGCCAAAAGAAATGTTGCTTTCTGGAGAAATGCATATAAAACAAGCAATGCATTATTTATCGCCAGATAAGCGCATTTTTATTGCAAAAAGATTTGTTGAAAGCTCTGCACAAAATATTTTAAAAAATTTAGAATATTATCAAAGAGAAGGAAAAAATTTGCAAGAAGAAATTTCTTACATAACCAGTGCATTTAACTCAATTGAGAATTGTAAAGATATCAGCCAGCTTTTAGCTTTGGAAGGAGCAATTAGAAGTAAATATTATTCCTCCTTTGGTAAAATTCTAAAATCCTTTGAATTTGATGAAAGAACAAGGCAGCCGCCTGAAAATCCAATAAATGCTATGATTAGTTTTGGAAATTCTCTTCTATATGCAACAATTATTAACCAAATATATCATACTCAACTTGATCAAACTATATCATTTCTTCATGAACCATCTGAAAGAAGATTTTCACTTGCCTTAGATATATCAGAAATATTTAAGCCATTACTTGTAGATAGGACAATATTTAAGTTAGTTAACAAAGATATAATATCTGAGAATCATTTTGTAAAAGAATTAAATAGTTGCTTGTTAAATGATAAAGGAAAGGAAATTTTTCTTAGAGAATATGATGAAAAATTGAATACTACAATAAAACATCGTGAGTTAGGAAGAAATGTTTCATATGAAAGGCTAATATATCTTGAATGTCTTAAATTATGCAAGCATTTCCTTGGGATAAAAGATTACAAACCATTTGTGATATGGTGGTAAAATGTACGTAATAGTAGTTTATGATGTTGGGGTTGAAAGAGTTTCAAAAATTTGCTCTTTTTTAAGATGCTTTCTTTCATGGGTTCAAAATTCTGTTTTTGAAGGAGATTTGACAGAATCTCAACTATTAAGGGTTAAAGAAGGTATTAAAGAAATTATCGACAAAAACAGCGATTCAGTTAGAATATATACAATGAGAAGTAAAGATGTTTTCAAAATGGAAATATTAGGAATTGAGAGAGCGAGCACAGAACCATTTATATGATTGTCGTGGATCTTTATAAATAAACAGCATCATTGAACATCCCCGACAATTTTAAATATAAATTTGCATTTAAAATTAAATAAACGCGATTTCAGCCGCTGTTAAAATCGGACTAAGGTAGGATTGAAATATTCTAAAATCAATAGCATCTCAGCTTAACGATAGCGTTAAAATCGGACTAAGGTAGGATTGAAATACCACCTTTGCTATTTTACTCCAACTAACCCCATAAGTTAAAATCGGACTAAGGTAGGATTGAAATCTAATCTTGTGCGTGCATTTGGAACATCTGTATAAGGTTAAAATCGGACTAAGGTAGGATTGAAATTTGTAATACTTTGCCAAAGCAATTACTTTGTATCCTGTTAAAATCGGACTAAGGTAGGATTGAAATGATTTCCTCCCTTACGGGATGTGAGGCGGGGCTCACCTCGTTAAAATCGGACTAAGGTAGGATTGAAATTCTGCTTCTTCTTTTGTTCTTACTTCTCTTTCGTAGGTTAAAATCGGACTAAGGTAGGATTGAAATATCCTCCGCCTGCACCAGCCTGGCTGGTGTCCATATGTTAAAATCGGACTAAGGTAGGATTGAAATAATATTGGCTCTCCTAAAGATAATATTTGTTTGAATTGTTAAAATCGGACTAAGGTAGGATTGAAATTAAATCTCTGCTATTATCGTTGTTTGCAACTCACCGAGTTAAAATCGGACTAAGGTAGGATTGAAATGCTACAGCGGACAATGGCAGAACGATTTATAAATATGTTAAAATCGGACTAAGGTAGGATTGAAATTTTTGTTTTTATCACTTTTCTAAAATTTTCGAACGCGTTAAAATCGGACTAAGGTAGGATTGAAATTCTTCAATTAACCATTCATGTTCACTTACGGTATAAGTTAAAATCGGACTAAGGTAGGATTGAAATATTCACATATGTTAAATGTGTTGTATTATTAAAAGTGTTAAAATCGGACTAAGGTAGGATTGAAATATCTTTGTGGCTCAACTTTGTTCTCATCTCCCATTCGTTAAAATCGGACTAAGGTAGGATTGAAATCTGTATGGGAAGTCATCAGTTGTTAGTGTATTTCCTGTTAAAATCGGACTAAGGTAGGATTGAAATATAACAAGCTCTAATCCACCGTATCCTTTCAAGTCAGTTAAAATCGGACTAAGGTAGGATTGAAATTTTCTCACTTCATTTCTGTATTCATTTCTTAAATTTGTTAAAATCGGACTAAGGTAGGATTGAAATTGCTTGCTGAAAGGCTTGCGAAAAAACTAATGAATGGTTAAAATCGGACTAAGGTAGGATTGAAATTGCTTGCTGAAAGGCTTGCGAAAAAACTAATGAATGGTTAAAATCGGACTAAGGTAGGATTGAAATGGCACAGGCAAAACAGTAATAATGAAAGCATTAGAAAGTTAAAATCGGACTAAGGTAGGATTGAAATTCAAG
>JAWAYL010000003.1:0-66432 GCA_038818725.1 Thermoplasmatota archaeon
CATCTAATTGCTATAAGTGGGGATATGGCTCAAATAATCCATATGCAAATGGAAGCGCATGGGTTTATACAAGAACATGGAGCCAACTAAATGTTGATATGTGCTTCAGAGAATATGGATTACTATAAGAAGAAGGGGTAAAATTTATATACTCTTTTCTAATATACTGTTGGAGGCAGAAAATGACCGAAAAAAAGTATAGGTTGGTAATAAGCGTGTTGGTAGCGACAGCAATGATAACAACTGGATTAACACCAATTTTACAAGCCGCGACAGGCGGGAGCAGTGGACCAAAAGTAATAAAAGCAGAAATACCAGAATTTGAGCAAACTTCACCAGAATTGCCAATAGAGGATATAATACCAGATTTACCGCCAGAATATGATACAAGCGGAACAGAACTATTTATAGAGGGCTTTGTTACTGGATTTGGACAATTTACGCCAGCAAATAATGCAGGAGATGGAGATTGGACATGGAATAGCAATGGATGGGTTGACTGGAATCAAACAAATTTCACAGATACAGAAGATGATACACTTACTGCAACAATAGATTTAACAAATGTTGACCCAGCGTGTGTAAGTGGAGTATGGCTACTATTTGAATACTGGGGAGATGGAGGAACATTTAGGCTAGAAATAGATGGAACAAGCATAGGAACATATACAGGAGGAGTAAAAACAACAGCAACAGTTGATTTGACAGCATATATAGGAGCAAGCCACACATTGGGCTTCCATGTAATAGGCACACCTTCAAGAAACTTCAGCATTGACAATGTAATAGTTTATGTTCCATCCTATAATACAGATATATACATTGAGGATATAGATGGGCTCTATATAGATGGATCCCATATAGAAGTAATTGACTTTGTAAATGGAGGAAGATATCAGAAGTTGCCATCATACATAATTGCAAAGGTAAGAAACCAAGGAACAGAAGATATAGTTGGAGCAGATTTCCATCTGCAAATTTATAGAGAAATGCCACTTGAATATATAAACTATAAATGCTGGGATATGGAAACATGCTTCCTTATTTCATGGGATGTATTCAGCTGGGATGGTGATCAAGCAACATGGTATTGGACAGAAAAGAGAAGCCACAGCCCAACCCACAGCTATAGATGCGCACCAGATTATCTCGATACATATGAATTTGATTCATGGGATAGCTTGATAATGCATGACTGGTTTAAATTACCAGATGCAATAGAAATAGGTGGATTAAGATATCCAGTAACTGGAGCATATCTAAGCTTCTGGCATTGGTGCCAAGGAGAGATTACTGGTGGAGCTGAAACTGGATATGAAGTGCCAGTTGATTATGGACAGGTATTTATAAATACTCCAACAGCATCAACACCAGTTACTCCTGAAATTTACGACACTGGAAGGAAGTGGGAATGGTGGGATCCATATTATGGAACTGATCCAAGAGATACTGATGGAAGAGACCCAATTGATTTAACACCATGGCTCGGCCAAAATATAAAGGTTAACTTTACATGGATAAGTGATGATTATCTCAACTATGAAGGATGGTATATAGATGATGTATGCATAGTTTTAACATTGCAAAGCGCTCAACCACTTGTGGATCAGGGATATGCATATGTAGATATTCCAGCAGGACAAACAGTTAATGTTTCATTCCCATTGAAATATACATTTGAGGATGGATACTATTTCTTCCAGATATATTCTGATTATGAAGATTGCAATCCAGATAACCATGGCCTAGGACATGGATATGCAGATGAAATCAACTGGACAATCTGGTTTGGAGATGTATGCGATGCAGCAATTTTAGGTGTAGTAGTTGCTCCAGAATTTGAAACAGATTATACATGCGGACCAGCAAATCCAGTTGAAGTTCCAATAACAGTAACAGTTAAGAATAATGGAACGCTTGGTCCAGAAGATATTGGACCAATACCAGTTAAAGTTCAGGTATTCCACAAATTGAAGAAAGTGCTGGTTGAGGAGGACTTTGAAGAAGGAGAAGATAGTCTAAATGACTGGATGTTAGCATTTTCAAGCTATGACTTTACTGGACCAACATTTATAGAACATGTAACAAATTATGATGCAAATACTGGACAATATGCCCTTGCATACTTCACAGAAGGACCAAATACAAATAGATATTATATAGATGGAATGAACCAAGGTATATTTACACCATCATTTAATGTTCCGCCTGCATATGCAAAGCATGTATGGTTTGACTATGCAGCAAAGTGGAACATGGCTCCTCATCCATTTGGAGGAGCATGGGCAACCCAGAGATGGAATTATAGATATTCAATTTATTACACTGGATATGTTTATGGATGGGATGCATGGGCGCCAGGCATATTGGATGACTTCGCAAACGCATTCTTATTTGGATTCCCAACAAGCAGGTTAGGATATACAATATTCAACAATAATGGAATGCATACAACACCAGCAAGTGCCCCAACATTTATGGATAGATGGAACAATCCAAAAGTATTCATATCTTCGCCATATAGATGGTATTATGTAAATCAACTCCATGAATTCCATGGATGGTATCCAGCTTATCCGGATTGGGTGGATGTTGATTACAAGCCAATGGATATATTCCATATTGATATCAAAGATTGGATTAACGTATATAAGGGAATGGGCTACTTAAACATGGATATGCGCCTTGGATGGCTGATGAGCACTGCAGAATATGGTATATATGGATATTATTCACCAAACTATAATTCAGCATTCCCAGCATGGAGCGGTTTGATGGTTGATGACGTATCAATTTACTATGATTATGCAGGAGCAAAAGTTTGGGAAATGACAAAGACAATTGAACTTAAGCCTGGAGAAACTGGACAACTAACATTCAGATGGAATGCAACAGATTTCTGCGACTATATAATAGTTGCAACAGTTGATTTGGATTGTGATATGGATCCAACAAATAATGAAAAGGATGCAGAGACAAGAATATATACAACAATTTATGAAGAGCCATATGAATATAAATGGAAGCAAGAAGATAATACATTTGGCTTGCCAGATAACTGGCATGTTGTAGAGGAATGCTCAATTTGCCCAACAAATCACTTCTGGTGGAATGGAGTTGAATCATACAATGGATATGAACCAAATACACATGATGTATTGATAATAAATAGAGGATTTAACACAACAGAGCAAGAGCCCTATCTTGAAATTGACTTCGATACAAAATACTTGCTTGAAACAGAGTATGATTATGGATATGTTGAAATAAGCAATGACACATTCTACTGGTATGAAGAGCCAGCAGGCGACCCAGGATGGAGATTAAATACAAAAGGAATATGGTGGATAGTAGCAGAGGATGGAGAGGGTAATTCAGGCATATTCACTGGACAGAATCCATCATGGCCAGAATTTGACCATGTATCATTGCAGATTACTCCAGGAACAGTATTAGTGGAAGAAATGACAGGAACTGCTATGGTAATTGACTCATCATTCTTCAGCACACCAATTTCAGTAAGATTTAAGATGTATTCAGATAGTGGCGTATGCTGGAAGGGATGGTTCATTGATAATGTAAATATTTCATATGCAGGCACTGATGGAATGCACTGGCACGAATTCCTCGATACAATGGAAATTCCAGAATTTACAGCAGCAAACTGGCTGCACATGAAATGGTATTCTGGATGTCACTGGCATGAAACAAGCACATTTGGATTGCCACATCCATCACCAGATGGAAAGTGGTTCTGGAATGGAGTGCCTGTTTTAGGAAACACCTATTACCTTGATGTAGATGAGAAACTTGTAATTGAATATGATTTAACTCATGCATATGAAGCAATATTAACATTTGAATATAACTATAGCTTCAGTCAAACATATGATTTATTTACTTCAACATACACATATGACTATGGATATGTTGAAATAAGCACAGATGGAGGAAAGACATGGGACTTAATTAAGATATATGGAGGAACATATGGAGATGGATTGAATTCAGGAAATGCATGGAAGAAGAGAACAATTGATATAAGCAAATATGCTGGAGGAGATAAACCAATATTGATACGCTTCCGCTTCGTTGATGATAGTGGCTATGATCCATTTACTGGTGCTCCAACAGTTAGCTATGGATGGCTAATTGATAATATAAGCATAATTGGAAAAGTTGATTACATTGCACCAACTGCAAGCCATTCAATTGATCCAGCAACACCAAATGGATGCAATGGATGGTATAAGAGCGATGTAACAATTACATTAACAGCAAATGATAATACTGGAATTAAAGCAATATATTATCGCATTGATGGCGGCTCATGGCAGGTATATACAAAACCATTCAAAGTAACAACAGATGGAAATCATAAGGTTGAATACTATGCAGAAGATATTGTAGGCAATACATCACCAGTTGGAACAATAACATTCAAGATAGATAAGACCGCACCAACAGTAACAATAACTGCTCCACAAGCTGGCTATATCTATCTGTTTGGCAGACAGCTCTTCAAGAACCCACTCGGTGGAACACTTATAATTGGAGGAATCTACTTTGAAGCAACTGCAAGCGATGCAACAAGCGGAGTTGACTATGTATCATTTAACATAAACGGCTATACATATGACGATGCAAGCGCACCATACAAGATATGGTGGCACAAGTTCGACTTAATGCCAACGAAATATACATTGACAGTTTCAGCGTACGACGAAGCATGCAACAAAGCAGCAGATCAAACATTAAGCTTTACACACTGGCTATAAGCCAACCCTCTTCCTCTTTTTATATATTTTTATAAAAATTGAAATTATTTTAGTTTCTTTCCTGTTCATCTAAGCAAGAAAGCAATTTTGCCTCTTCTTTTCATGAGCTATCAAATTATTTTGAAGGAAAACCAAGATTTTTCGAATTTACTGCTTGAAAGCATATAAAGGCTTCATCAAAAAATTTATTTATATCTTACTAATTTATTTTAGGAGGCTGATAAAAATGAAAGGAAAAAAAATGCTGGCAACAATTCTGGTAACAATAGTAATTGGAGCAATTTTTGTAAGTGGAACAAAAAGCAATGAGCCATTAAAAATAAGCGAATCTGAAAAAATAAAAGTAGACAAGGCAACAAACGCGCATAAGGACTTATGCATTGAATTAAAAACATTGGAAAAGAAAAATATTCCTCTACCACTTGGGGATATACCAGTAACAGGAAGTGAGACAGATGAAATGCACCCCGCAATTGCAAGCGATGGCATAGGAAATATATGGCTTGCATTTGAAGGAGATTTACAGCAAACAGGTGAATACAATGTATGGTTTACCTACGGAACAGGAGGAGGCAGTACATGGGCTGAAGAGGCTGTTGCCTGGAATATAGAAAGCCCAGAAAGACCATCTCTTGATTATTGGGGAGGAACAAGATTCTTTGGAACAATGGTTCCAAGCCCTTATGATGCAGATGGTGGAGCCCTTTATCTATTCTCATGTGAAGACCCGACAAATTTTGATACCTATAGTGGTGTATATTGGACAGTAAATGACCTTGGCGCAGGATATTACGGCTTTTCAGATGTTGATATAGCATGCGATAATGCTCTTGAAAGCTGGGCATATGGCGGAATTTCAATTCTTGGAGAGCATGGCTCGGGATTGACAAAAACACCTCTATTTTCATATCAATGCACTGAAGAAGGAGTTGCTTGGTTCTATTATTTTAGTGATGTTGAAAACGATCCATTTACAATTGAAAACGGGCAATCAACTGCTTTTGATATCGATCCAGTAACACATCTTGCTTACCCAATATGGAATTATATGAATGCAGAAACAGGATTTCTTGATATATTCTTCTACATCTTTGACTTTGGAACATGGGATGAATACCAGGGATATCCAATTCATCCAGATGTTGGAGGAGGTTTCATAAATACAACAGGAACAAATGATAGGAATATAGATATATCCGCATATAACAACAATATTATAATCGTTTCACAGACAGAAGAGGGTGGAAATCAAGATATTACATGCTACTATTCAAATGATGGTCTTCAGACAGTTAATAAGGTTATGATTGCAAATACAGGAGAGAATGAAATGTATCCAAGAGTTATGCATACTGGAGAAAATACCGCAATATGCATATTTGTAAAGAATGGGAATCTATACTTCACTCAAACTGAAGATGGAGGAGCAACATGGTTGGAGCCAATAAAAATTAATGATGTCGATGGAAGTGTTGCAGAGGAATATGACACCGCAGATATTTGTAAAGCAGGAGCAATATGGATGGATAACAGAAATGGAAATTATGATTTGTTCTTTGATACTGTTGGAGCATTCCCCGTGATAGGAATCGAAAGCATTTCTGGCGGATTTGGAGCAAAAGCAACAATAGCAAACATTGGAAATGCACCAGCTAAAAATGTTAAATGGAGCATTGATTTAGAAGGGAAGCTTGTATTAATAGGAAAGCATAAGGAAGGAATAATTTCAGAAATTCAACCAGGAGCAAGTGTAACAGTAAGCACTGGCTTAGTTCTAGGAATTGGAAAAGTAAACATAAAGGCAAAGGCAGGAGATGCTTCAGCAACTGCAACCGCTTTTCTGCTCGGCCCATTTGTGCTGGGCGTGAGCTAACCTTTTCCCTTTTTTATTTTAAAAATATTTATATCTTTTTTGTTTAATATTATGGCTGTTGCATTAACAATTGCTGGAAGCGATAGTGGTGGAGGAGCTGGCTTGCAGGCTGATTTGAAAACCTTTGCAGTTTTTTATGTTCATGGAATTTGTGCTTTAACAGGAATAACAATTCAAAATTCTTCAAAAATAGAAGAAATTTATGATTTGCCTCCTTCGCTTGTAAAAAAGCAGATTGAAATCCTTGCAAATGATTTTGATATAAATTCAGCTAAAACTGGAATGCTAAGAAATAGTAAAATAATAAAAGCTGTTGCAAGCATCATTTCAAAATATGATTTTCCTCTTATTGCTGACCCTGTTATTCTTTCAAAAAGTGGATATGAACTGCTTAAGGAAGATGCAATAGATGACTTCATAAATTTTATCTTCCCTATTTCCTATCTTATAACTCCAAACAGGTATGAAGCAGAAAAGTTAAGCGGAATAAAAATAAAAAGCAAAGCAGATGTAGAAAAAGCTTTAAAAATTTTGAAGAAAAAAGGAGCAAACTCCATTTTAATAAAAGGAGGACACTTTACAAACAAAACAGATTATCTTTTTCATGAAGGAAAAATTCTTGAATATAAAGGAAAAAATATAGAAGGATGCAAGCATGGCGCGGGCTGCAGTTTTTCAGCAGCAATCACCGCAAATCTTGCAAAAGGAGTTGAACTTAAAGAAAGCATCAGAATAGCAAAGAATTTTATAGAATTTGCAATAAAGCATGCAGAAAAAATTAAAAAAAATTGTCCAGTAAATCAGATTTCATGGGTAGCAAAAGATGCAGAAAAATGGCGAGTTTATGAAGAATTAAAATTTTACTTAGATGAGCTTTTAAAAGAAAATATTTATGATTTAATTCCTGAAGTGGGAACAAATTTCGCATATGCTCTTCCGAAAATTTTTTTAGAAAATGAAAATGATGTTTTAGCAATTGAAGGAAGAATAATAAAAGCTGGAAAAAATTTAAGAGCTGGAGAAATAAAATTTGGGGCATCAAAGCATTTAGCAAAAGCAATAATAAAAGCAATGGAATATGATGAAAGCATAAGATGTGCAATAAATATAAAGTATGATGAAAATTTAATAAGAAATGCTAAAAAAATTTATACTGTTTCTTCATATGATAGAAGGAAGGAGCCAAAAGAAATAAAAAATAAAGAAGGGAAAAGCATCTCATGGGGAACTGAATTTGCAATTAAAAAAGTAGCAAAAGTGCCAGACTTAATTTTTCATAAAGGAGATGTTGGTAAGGAAGCAATGATAACAATTTTTGGAAAAAATCCTTCTGATGTGGTTGAAAAATTAAGGAAAGTAATCTAATTATTTTCCTCCATGCCTTGTTTCTCTTGTTCTTACTTCAACAAAAATTGGGCAGGCTAAAGGCATGCCAGCAACTATTGCAACTCCTATAGGAAGAGTTTGAATTTCATTTGAAGAAGATGAATCAAGTCCTTCAACGCTTGAAGTTATTGCTTTAAGATCATTTGGATTTGTTGTTTTAAGTATTATATGTGTATTGCACTGTGAGATAACATTTTTATCTATCCTTGCTGGGCGCTGTGTTAAAATTGCAAGCCCTACCCCAAATTTTCTTCCTTCCGAAGCTATATTTCTTATTATATTGCTTGCAATGCTTTTTCCCTGTCCTTTTTCAGGGCAATATCTATGGGCTTCTTCAATAACTATAAGCAATGGAGGGATTGAATTATTTTTTCTTTCTTCAAATATTCTTGTGAGCAATATTGAGACAAGCATTTCCTGAATATAAGGAGGAACGCCTCTCATATTTATTATCGAGCAATTTCCCTTTTTTACAATTTCATCTAAAGGAGTGTAATATTTTGAGAAAATACCCATTGATATTATTTGCTCCATTTGATTTATCAGCCCCCATTTTGCGCTGCTCTTTGCTTCCTTTATTTCTTCAAGGATATCCTCCATAGTATATATTCTTTTTTCGCTCGCATTTTTCCATGCCTCATATAGCAACCCTTTTTGCACTTGAGTTGCTTCAGGAAATAGATAAAGCAAATCCTGAAATGATAAATTTACCTCATCGAGCAAAAGAGGAATTGCATCTCTATTATTACTACATATAGGAGAGTATTCAAAAACATTTTTTGCATAACTTTTTGGACTTACTTCAAATTTTTTCATTTCCTCCATTTCCTCAAAGTTTGGATGCCTTAAAGAAGTATATTCTCCATGTGGATCTATTATCAGTACAGCATTCCCTTTTTTTATAAATTCTTCTATTATTACTCCCATTGTATAGCTTTTTCCACTCCCACTTTTCGCAAGTATGCATATATGCTTCTGAATAAGTATTTCAGGAGAAAGAAAAACCTTAATATTCATGTCCTTCAGAATTCCTAAATAAATTCCTTCGTTTTCTATTCCAATTATCTTCCTTATTGTTTCTTCATCTGCTTTATAAACTTTTTCGCCAACGCTAAATGGAGTTCTTACCATATACTTTTCTTCAGTTGAACCAATAATATTTGCTTTTGCAAATGTTCCATCACTTCTATTAAAAATTTCCCATACTTGTGATAAAATTTTATTTTCATGAAAAACACACACATAATCAAGCTTCTTTATTTCTTGGGATGCTTTGAATATAAAATAAGAAGTAGTTCCCTCTATTATTTCCCCTATTTCTTCCATTATCCTATATACCTCAAATCCTCTCTTTCGCCCTTTTCTTTTTCAATTATCGACCTTTCAATGCTCTTTATTCTTTCAGTAATTTTTCTAAGCTCTTCTGCTTTCCTATCCAAGCTTGAGAGGCTTATTTTCAGTCCAAGAATTTTTGTAAGCACATTTGCAACCTCTCTTGCAGAATTCGGATCAACAATATATCCAGAGGTTTCGCCCATAAGGCAAGCTCCTCTCATTCCACGCAATTTCCCAAGCCCCAGAAGCAATCCGGAAGCACCAACTATGCCCCCTCCTTCCTCATCCTTAAATATCACTCCATGCTTTTTAAGTTCTTCAACAAGTTCCTTGTCTGTGGCTGCGCCCGTGACGCGAGGACGCTCTACTTCTATGCCCAGCCCGTAGCCGCCGAGAGTGAAAATCATTTTAACTCCAAAAGCTTCGGCCAAATCAAGTATTTTTTCCGCAAGCATATATTGGCCATGAGGGGAAAGAGCCTGGTAATCGCCAGTAAGGATGATTAAATCTTTTTCTCCTTTCCAGTAGAAGAATTCATTTTTTACAAGCCTTACTACTCCATCTGACCCAATTATAACCTGGGGTGGGAAATCTGTAGAGTATAGCTCAGCAAATTTCTTTGCCTTTATTTCCTCTATAATATGCTCAGCTGCTATTTTTCCAACATTTCCTATACCAGGTAGCCCTTCAATTAATATTGGCTCTTTAAGCTGGGGTTTTTCCAGATACACTATTTTTATTTCCTCAATTTTTTTTGCCATATTTTTCCTCCTTTAACATTCTCCTATATTTACCATATTTATCTTGAGGGGAGAAGCGAGGTGGTTCTTTTTTTTGCGTCTCCGAGTTGCATACTGGACAATATTTTTTAAGAGTATATCTGTTGCATTTCTGACAATATTTCATTTCATTTCCCTTATGAATTTTCCATCCCCTTTATGTTTTTTTATGTATTCAATTGCTTTATTTACATTTTCCTTTAATTTTTTTTCCGCCACTTTGTAGTCAGGTGCAATCACTTCAATTCTATATAATGGGGCGGATATATATTTTACTCTAATTTTCAATTCATTTTCCTCCTCTATTTTTTCAAGAGCTTTTTTGATATGTTTTATTCCATCACTTGTTGGGCAGGTTAATTCAACATATCCATTTATTTCAACAAAAGGAATTATTATATTCTGTTTTGCAATTTCTATAAATGCATCAACCCACTCTTCATTAAATTCTTTTCTGAACTTCTTTTCATTTTTGATCGCATCTTCAAAAGCACTATAGAGGGTGTTATATTTTTTTAGCAATTTTTCCTCAACTTCATCATAGAATTCATCGAAATTTTTGCCTATTTTATTCGCAACTATTTCAATCAATTTTTTTGCTTTCTGCTCATTTTTCCATTGCTCTATTTTCTCCCTTTTTTGATGCTCAGTAACTCTCTTCAACGATAAATCAACATATCCTTTAGAAGGATCAACATTCATTACCTTGCAAACTATTCTTTGCCCTTCCCTAACATATTCTCTTATATTTTTAACCCATCCAGAAGCCACTTCCTTTATATGCAAAAAACCTTTTTTATCAGGATATTCTTCGAGCTTGACAAAAGCCCCAAATCCTTTTGCCTGCGTTACAGTGCATATAACTAAATCTCCCTTTTCAGGTAAATCCTTTCCCATGTTTTAGCTCAGCTACTATTTCACCCTTTATTTTAGCCTTCCCGCCAGTCGGGCTTGCTAGTATGCTTCCGCAAACCTGGCATTGAACTTGAATGCTTGCCTTGCTGAATATTATCTGCAAATTTCCACAATCCTTACATCTAACCTTATAAAAGCTAGAGGGCATATTCACCTCTTTATTTCAAATTTTTTAGCCCTTATGCCTTCTTTCTGATGAGCCTTTCCACACTCCTTGCATTTATATCGGAGATGAACTCTTTTTGTTGGCTTCTCTCTTCCCTCTGGCTTTGGGCGAGGATAACCACCATAGCCAGCCGTCACGCGTCTAAATCTTCTCTGTCCCCACTTCAATTCAGATGCCTTTTTTTTCTTAACTCTTTCTATTGAATGCTCTGTATGATGTTTGCAATATGGACAGTATGTCTTTATTATGGCGGGTCTAATCATGATGTTGTAATAGGAAATAATATATAAAAATGTTTAGTTTTAGTTTATTAAAAAATTACATTTCCAGATAAACAACATCATCTTCATGTGCTGAAATAAATTTTTTTATGACTTCAATCTCTTTTGGTTTCATACTTCTTTGGTTGTTTTCCTTATAATATGTATTCCCGATTACCATTAGAATTTCCTCTGTCACTCCTTTTTCTTTTAATATTTTAAGTGTTTCGTATGCCTTTTTCAATTCTTCTTCAACATCTTTCCTGTGAGCTTCTAAAGAATAATGAAAATATTTAATTTCTACACACAATAGAAACAGGTTATCCTTACCATCATCAACATCTGTTATAGCTATATCTATGTCTCCTCCTCCTCTTTTTCTATTTTTAAATTTTAATATTTCCTCAACAGCTGCATTCCATTTTTCGTTTATAGTTTTATTTTCTTTAAATTGATTTTTTTTAATTTGAAATTCTGAATGCACATATCCAATTTGTTTTTCCTCGATTTTGTTGAGAAAATAAATGTATTATATATGTTCTTAAATCTGATTCATTCCAGCAGACGAAAGGATAATCACGCTTACGGGAAAAATTTTGGATTCTCTCCTCATAAAATTCATGATATCCCTTTGCACTTTCCCTAAAAAGATTTTTTATTTGAGAAGCGGTTATTTTTCGATTAATCATCTTAGCCTCTTATCTCTTCAATAATCTCCTTTGCTCTATCCATTCTTATTTTTCCTTCTTCAACCATCTTTTTTGCTACAATATCTATTTCCTCACCTTTTGCTCCAGCCATTATTGCTATATTTTGAGCATGAAGTTTCATATGTCCAGCTTGTATTCCTTTTGTTGAAAGGGCATAAATAGCTGCAAAATTTTGAGCAAGTCCAACAGATGCCATTATTTCAGCAAGCTCCTTAGCTGTTTTTACTCCCATTATTTTAAGACAAAGCTTTGCCATTGGATGAACCTTTGTTGCCCCTCCAACTGTTCCAACAGCGAGCGGGAGCTTTATTTTTCCATATAAGTCACCATTTTCATTTTTTTTCCAAGTGGTGAGTGGCTTATATCCATTCATACTTGCATATGCATGAGCCCCCGCCTCAATAGCCCGCCAATCGTTGCCTGTTGCAATTGCAACCGCATCTATTCCATTCATTATTCCTTTATTGTGAGTTGCAGCTCTGAAAGGATCTAAGCATGCAAATTCATATGCTTTTATGACTTTATCAACAGCATTTCCTATTTCCTCCTTTTTATAAACTACTTCTGCTTCAGCCATTCTATAAATTGCAAGATTTGATATTATTCTGAGCAATGCTTTTCCATTTGTTATTTTTTCAATTAGAGGAGCAGTCGCCTCCGCCATTGTATTCACTGCATTTGCACCCATTGCATCCCTTACATCTACAAGAAGATGCACTACTAACATATCATTACTTAGCCATCTTACTTCAATATCTCTTGCTCCCCCTCCAAATTCAACAAGCACCTTATCCTGAGCATTTGCAAGCTCTATTATATCTTCCTTTCTCTCCATTATTTTCTTTTCAGCATCTCTGCATGGATTTAAAACCTGTATCTGTCCTATCATTATCGGCTCACTCGCCTTTGCCCTAAATCCCGCAGGGCGAGCCATCCTTGCCGCATTTGAGGCTGCAGCAACAACAGATGTTTCTTCAATTGCCATTGGAATAAGCAATTCTTTTCCATTTATTATAAAATTTGTTGCAATTCCAAGCGGAAGTTGCATGCATCCAACAACATTTTCAATCATTCTATTTGCTATATCTTTTGGAAGAGCATTAAAAGAAATTAGCTGATTTGCTTCTTCATCGCTAAGTTCCGCGAATTCCTTAACAATTTTAACTCTTTCTTCCATACTCATCTTATAAAAGCCGGATATGCGAGACGATTTCATAAAAAACAATTTTATTTCAATATAAATAATTAACCGACAATTTTATATCTACCTTTCATTTATCTAAATATGGCAAAGAAAAGCAGGAGTGGCTTCCAGTCCGCTGCTGGCTTAGTAAGGTATTTTGAAGAAGAGAAAACAGGTTTAAAAATTGACCCAAGGTTTATAGTTGTTTTTTCAATCCTCACTGTAGCTATTGTTGTTGCAATGAAATATCTTTTCCCTGTCTAAATGTATGTCTTCATTCTCGGTCCAGCGGGCGCAGGCAAAACGAGCATAGCAAAAAATTTATCGAAGCATGGAATTTTAATAAATCTTGATGCTGCAACCCCTTGCAATGCATGCATTGATATAAGAAAATGGGTAAAAATAGAGGAAATTCAAAAAAATTATGCTTTGGGAATAAATGGTGCTTTATTAAAAAGCATGGAAATAATAAGCAATATGGATGAATGGCTTGTTAAAGATAAAAATAAAATTAAAATTGTAGATACTCCAGGACAGCTTGATATTTTTTTATATCACGATTATGGAAGAAAAATAGTTAAGAAAGCATCTGAAAATGATATTGTTTCATCTGTTTTTGTTATGGATGCAAATGAAATTCTTTCGGTTGAAAATTACCTTGCAATGCTTGCTCTAAATGCAATTATAAATTTGCGCCTCTCAATTCCTTCAATAACTGTTATAAATAAAATAGATACGATTAATGTTGAGCAAATAAAAAAATTTTTTGATAGAAAATATTTGAAAAATGAAATTAAGAAAGGGGATGCTATTGTATCTCTTGCTTCTGGATTGATTGATTATATAGAATATACAAGCATTTATTCTCGTGCTATTCTTACTTCTGCAAAAACAGGCGAAGGAATAGATGAATTATATGATGCAATTCATGAAGTTCATTGTTCATGTGGTGAGCTATAATTTTATGATTGAACCATACATTTTATAAATAAAAAAACATTTCTTTCAGCATGAAAAAGATAGCAATACTTATTGCAGGAATTATGTTTGTGTCATTATCCAGTTTTCCAAGCAAAGCATTTTCCAACGGAGGCGAGATTTCTGGTGTTGCATTAGCAGTTGATGGAAATATAATTACTGTTGGCTACATGCTTGAGAACGATAAATATGTAATGACTGTTGAAAAATATGACAGCCAGAATGGATATTTAATCTGGAGCAAAAAATTCGGTACATATTCACAGAATATTGGAAAAGCAGTTGTTGTTGATGCCAGCGGAAACATTTATGCGGGCACAGTTGCTGGCAGGAGTGCTGCGGGGATTGAAATCCCATCAACCGACTACTTAATTGTCAAATATGATAAAAATGGAAAGGAGATATGGAATAAAACATATGATAATGGTTTTGCAGATTTTTTAATGGATATGGCAATAGATGAAGATAATAATGTTTATGCAACTGGAATGACCCTTTATCTTTCTGGTGGGCAGAATTTATCGAATATAGATTTCTGGACAATAAAAATTGGTGGGGATGGAAATATAATCAAGCAGGATAAATATGATGAGGAGATGGATGCAGCTTTTGGAATAGATATTAAAGGAAGTAAGGTTATTGTTGCGGGAACAGTTCAGAAAGGAGAGGAGCAGAGCAAATACTGCATAGTTATTTATAACAAAGATTTAGTTCCTATTTCAACCATATATTATGAAACTGGAATATGCTCTGCATCTGATGTTGCAATTTTCGATGATGGAAGCTTTGCTGTTACAGGAAGCAAGGATGATGATATATTAACAATTCTTTATGATAGCAATGGAAATAAGAAAAAAGAATTTATTGAAGGAGGAAATAAAAAAGATGATGCCCTCGCAATTTCTTCTGATGGAAGCAATTTTGTTATAGGTGGTTATGCAACTGAGAATTTTAAAAAGAAATGGTATATTGCAAAATATACTCAGAATTCAAAATTGTGGGAAATAAAAGATGTAGAAGGAGAAGTAAAAAGAGTTTTAATAGATAAGGAGGGAAATGTATATGCAGTTGGTTATAAACTTATAGGAGGAAATGAAATTCCATGTATAAGGAAATATTCTTCAAATGGAAATTTTATATGGGAAGGAAAAGCAGGTGAGCCACCTCAGCCCTTAAAAGCTGATTTCAGATGGCTTCCTCCAAGCCCAACAAGAGCAGATGTTATTAGATTTTATGATAACTCAACTGGAGAAATAAACTCATGGGAATGGGATTTTGGAGATGGAAGCTTTAGTTACGAAAAAAATCCAAAGCATAAATACACTACTGTTGGAAAATTTAATGTAACTTTAAAGATTAGGGGTCCAGAAGGAGAGGCAAATGTAACAAAGGAAATTTATATTTCAAATGCTCTTCCATTTGCTGATTTTGACTGGAATCCAAAAAATCCTGTGGAAAAAGTAAATATAACTTTCAATGCAAGCATTAGCTATGATTTAGATGGAATCATAGTAAATTATACTTGGCAATTTGGAGATGGAAGCATTGCATATGGAAAAGAAGTTATTCATGCTTATAATAGCAAGGGAAATTATACAGTCAATTTGACAGTGTTGGATAATGACGGAGGAGAAAAAAGAATATCAAAATTAATTATAGTTGGCGAGAAAGAAGCAAATCCACCATTTGCAATTTTCAAAATTAAAGAAAGAGCTGGAAAGGGAGAAACTGTTTTAATTGATGCAAGTGAGAGTTATGATAATGGCACTATTGTCAAATATATATGGGATTTTGGAGATGGAGCTAATGTAACAAAAACTCAGCCGTTTGTAGAGCATGTATGGTATAAGGATGGTGAATACAGGGTTACACTTATAGTTGAAGATGATGAGGGGTATCAATCATCGTATTCAAGGATTATAGTCGTAGGGGGTTTGCCAGAGTTAATGATTAATGCGCCATCTGAAATCTCTTGTGAGAAAAATAAAGAAAAATCTTTTAAAATTAATATTTCAGCTGTTAACCAATCCTTATTCTATTTGAATTTCTCTTTTGAAATTGAGGGAAATATTGAGGTAAATCCACAAATAAATAACTTTAACATTTCTGCTGGTGACATAAAAGAGATTGAAATAAAAGTTATTGCAAAGGAGAAAGGAAAGATAAAGATAAGATTAATTGGAGAAGATATAGAAAATAATGTTCCAGTAGAAAGCAATGAAGCAATTGTTTTGGTTAATTTATCAGAAAAAACACCTTCTTTTGAGCTATTTGCATTTATATTTGCAATAATTGCTGTTTTGCTAATAAGAAGAAGGAAATGAGTGAAATAGAGATAGCAAGATTTTTTATAGGATTTGCAGTGCTTGCCTATGCTTCATATACAGATATAAAAACAAGAGAAGCAAGTAACTTTTTATGGATTTTTCTCTCTTTTATTGGAGTTATTTTTCTTTTTTCTTATAACCCAGATGATTTCTTCAAAATTATTATCTCAATATCTGTCTCATTTTTAATAGGCCTATTGCTGTATTTTTCTGGCATGGGCGGGGCGGATGTAAAAGCCATCTGGGCCATTTCACTTCTTCGCCCTCTTTCAAATGATATTTTTTTTATTTTTCCAGTTAGTGTGCTTATAAATTCTCTTTTCCTTATTTTGCCTCTTCCCCTAATCTTCTTTATCTATAATGCTTATAGAAAAAATCTTGAATTTCCTTACTGCTTTTTTGGATATAAAATGAAAGCAGACATTGCAAAAAATAGTTTTGTTTGGGCAATGGAAAAAGACGGTAAAAAAAGTATAACTCCTCAAAAAGATGTTGATTTATCTTCTTATGGCAGCAAAGAAATATGGGTCACGCCTCAGCTACCCTTCCTTCTATTTATATTTTTTGGTTATATAACCGCATTTATTTTTGGAAATTTTCTATTTGCTATCTTTTCTTTCTTTAAGTAATCTTTCAATTTCTTCAGCCCTCTTTTTCATTGCTTCTATAAATCTTTTCTGGCTTGTAACAACATTTTTTAAAGATTGTTTAAATTCTTCAGTTGCACAATCAATAATAACTTCAATTAATCTTGTATGCCTATTTATTGATCTAACTATTTTTAAATATTCCTCTGCAATTTCTTCTCCAAGCTTGTTTTTTAACTCTTTATAAATTTCTTCTGCTTCTTTTTCTTTTTTAAAAATATCCTCTATTTTTTTCTCTAAAGTTTTTTTTGTAAATGGCTTTACTATATAATTTTCTATTTTATCTATTGGCTTATCTTTTGCATCGAGAGGAGTAAGAGGGAGTGCTGTGAGCATTGAAACAGGTATATCTTTTAATTTTTCATCTTCCTTTAATTTTTTAAGTGTTTCCCATCCATCCATTTCTGGCATCATTATATCAAGAAGAATTAAATCGGGCTTTTCTTTTCTTGCTTTTTCAATACAATCCTTCCCGCTATATGCTTTTATTATCCTATATTTTTCTTCAAGCATATTTTCTACAAGCTCAACAATTTCTTTTTCATCATCAACAACAAGTATTTTTTTCATTTGAGCGCCTCCTGAAGCTTTACAAGAACTTCCCTTATAGTAGTAGATGACTCTATTATATCTTTCACAAGTTGTTTCCCAAATGGCTGAAAATCCTCGCCCCCGCCTGCCTCTATCCTTTTTCTTATCATTTCCATTAGCGCATCTATCGGTGGCATTTCTAGATAGATTTTTTCTATTTCTCTTTCCCTGAGATATTCCTTAATTCTATCAATAAATTCCACAGATGAAAATATTATTGAGATATTTAATCCCTCATCAAGCTTGCTTAGCAAATATTTAAAAATATTTTCATCTTTAACATGCTCAACTTCATCTATCATTATTATTACGGGCCTCTCAGAATATTTCTTTTTAGAAAACAACCTTGAAAAAAAGGATGCTTTTATTTCCTTTTCTATTTTTTCTTTAAAGCTATCAAAACTTATTTCTCCTCCATGGAAATATATTGCTTTAACTTTATATAAGGGAGCAAATTGGTTTATCCATAGCAGGAAAGTTGTTTTTCCAATTCCTGTTTTACCAAGGAGCCAGAAACAACTGCTTTTGCTTCCCAATGCTTTTAATATAATTTTTCTCGCCTCTTCCTTATAAACCATAAAATTGGGGTTTGGCTCATTTGGGTTCAAAAACAATTCTTCTGGCATCTCAAATAAATATTTTTAAAATATATATTTCTTCTGCTTTTGTTCATCCTAAAAGAGCAACAGATTTGCAATTTTAAAATCTTTTTGTTGAAGCCTTTATTTTCTTCCGACAATCTCAAAAAATTCCTTCATTTCCATTATATCTGAACATTTGCTTTAGTAAGCTATACCATTTTCCTATCTCTTTTTCGAAATTTTTAGAAGCAACGAATTAGATTTTTATATTAGAAAAGCTCTATATTTTCCCTAAAAGATTATAAATTCATAAATATAATTTTTCATGGATTTATTTGACGAATTAAAAAAAGCAAAAGAGAAGGACGCAAAATTTAAAAATATAATGGGCTCGATGTGCACTTTGCCTCATAAGTTTGCAAAGAAAGCATTTCAGATGTTTATTGAAACAAATCTTGGAGATTACGAGCTTTTTTCTGGAACAAAAGAGATTGAGGAAAAAGCAATCAGTTGGGTTGCAAAACTAATGCATGCACCGCCAAGCTATGGAGGAATTTATACTTCAGGCGGAACTGAAAGCAATATCACCGCTTTATGGATATTTAAAAAATTGAGCAATGGAAATGAAATAGTTTTGCCAAAGCAGGCTCATTTTTCCTTTATAAAAGCATCAAACTTGCTTGGATTAAAATTGAGTTTTGTAAATTGCAAATTCTATATGAAAGCAAAGGATGTAAAGAAAAAAATATCTTCAAAAACTACATGTGTTGTTGGAATAGCGGGAAATACAAATTTTGGATATATAGATGAAATAGAGGAAATAGCAGAAATATGTAGTGAAGAAAATGTTTTCATGCATGTTGATGCAGCATTTGGTGGATTTATTGCCCCTTTTGTTAGCGAAAAAAAATTTGATTTCAGAAGCAAAATAAGCAGCATTTGCGTTGATGCCCACAAAATGGGGATGGCATGCATTCCTTGTGGTTTTCTTTTGTTGAGGGAAAAAAGCTGGCTCGAAGAAATAAAGATAAGGAGCAAATGCACTCATACTCGCTATCAAGCGAGCTTACTCGGCACCCGCCCTGGCGCAGGTGTAGTTTCTGCATATGCGGTGATGAAATATATTGGGAAAGAGGGTTATAGAAAGGTGGCAAAAGCTTGCATGGAAAATACTTTTTATATGGTTGGTTTGCTTGATAAAGCGGGCATAGAATATTTTAAGCCGGAATTGAATATAGTAGCGATAAAAGTAAAGGAGCCATTTAAAGTTGCAAAGAAACTTGCTAAAAGAGGATGGTTTGTTGGAATAGATGAAGAAAATTCTACAATAAGATGCGTTATTATGCCTCATGTAAGCAAGAGAATGATTAATAAATTTGTTGAGGATTTAAAAAAGGTGGTAAAATGAAATTAAAAGAATCAATAAAAGAAGCACCTATTATAAAGAAAGGAGAATATAATTATATTGTTCATCCAATAACTGATGGAATACCATTTATTGAGCCAGAAATAATTGAAGAAATTGTAGATGAAATAATTAAGGAAATGCCATCTTGCAATAGAATTTTAACTATTGAGGCAATGGGCATACCTATTGCCACTGCTCTTTCATTAAAAACTGGTTTGCCTTTTACAATAGTAAGAAAAAGAAAATATTCATTGCCGGAAGAAAAAGAAGTTATACAAAAAACTGGCTATTCAGAGACAAAATTATATATAAACGGAATAAAAAAAGGAGATGAAATTGTAATTGTTGATGATGTAATAAGCACTGGTGGAACGCTTATTGCTGTTGTTGATGCAGTGAAAGAAATAGGAGCAAAAATAAAAGGAATATTTATTGCAATAAATAAAGGAAATA
This sequence comes from Thermoplasmatota archaeon, assembly GCA_038818725.1. GTDB lineage: Archaea > Thermoplasmatota > E2 > UBA202 > JdFR-43 > JACIWB01. Next base: position 20,371 of record JAWAYL010000003.1, read on the forward strand.
AAGAAGAAATTGAGAAAAAAATAGGAATGAAAATAAAGACAATTGTTGATATAGAAGTGAATGATGAAGTTAGAATACTATAATATAGATGAAAATAAATTGCTTGAAGAAGCAAGAAATGGAAAAATAGGAATTAAATTGCCAGATGGATTAGCAAGATATGCAGAAAAAATAATTGATTTTTTAAGTAAGCATGGCATAGAAGCAATTTTTATCGCAGATTCATGTCATGGGGCTTGCGACTTTTCTGAATATGAAGGAATAGACAAAATAATATTTATTGGAGAAGCAGAAATGCCTTATTTAAAGAAAAAATATAAAATTGGAGCAATTGAAGCAATTTATGATTTCGATGAAAAATTTTTAGAAACTTTAATTCCTTTTATTGAAGAAAAAAATATCGGGCTTGTAAGCATCACTCCTTTTATTCATAAAATAGAAGATTGTAAAAAATTTTTTGAAAATAAAGGATATAATGTTTTCATTGGAAAAAAGAGCAGGAGAACAAAATATGATGGTCAGCTGCTTGGATGCGATTTTTCTTCAGCAAAAATGATAGCAAGAAATGTTGATTGCTTTGTTTTTATAGGAGATGGATTATTTCATCCTATTGGGCTTTATATAGCAACAAGAAAAGATGTTATAGCTGCAAATCCTATTGAAAAAAGAGTTTATAAAGAAGAGATAAAAAAAGAGGCTGAAAAAATAATTAAAAAAAGATATTCTTTAATTTATAAAGCAAAGGATTCAAAAAATTTTGGAATAATAGTTAGCAGAAAAATAGGGCAAAAAAGAATGGAGCTTGCGAAAAAATTAAAAAAGAAAATAGAAGGAAAAGGAAAAAAGGCAAGCATAATTTATATTGATGAGATTGATGAAAAGATAAATTATTTAGATTTTGATTGCTTTGTTTCAACTGCCTGTCCAAGAGTTGCTATCGATGACTCAGATAAATTTAAGAAACCATTGCTTACTCCTTTTGAATTAGAAATTTTATTTGAAGAAAGAGAAAGCTATGTAATGGATGAAATTTATTAAAAAATAAGGAAAAAGGGATGTTATTTATCTTTATAAATTTTTTGGAGCAATTTTTGAAAGAAATTTTAAAATGAGATGGGTGGCGTAATCATTTATCATAAATTTTGATATTGCAAGAGCAATTTCATTTTCTCTCTTAATTTTCTTTCCTATTCTTTCCATCCATATTTTTTTATAATCTTTTTTCCTTTTAATTGAATCTGCCAAAATTCTCGCTGAAATCATGGAAAGAAGATTTCCAGCCCCAACTATACCCCGCACTTGGCAGGCGGCATCGCCAACCAAAAAAATATTTTTTCTTCCAAGCTCAAAAGATTTTGAAATAGGAACATGTCCTCCTTTCCATTTAGCTTTATATTTTTCTTTGAATTTTTTAAAAGATTCCTTAAATTTTTTTAAAGAAAGAGAGCCAATTCCTATATTCCATTCCTCCTTTTTAGGGAAAAACCATGAATAGCCATATCTAACATTTAAATCTAAATAGAATTTATCTTTATCTCTTTCTATTTCTTTGCTTATTCCAGAAGCTCCTATGGCAAATTTAGGTTTTTTTATTCCTAAATAGTTTTTTACTAAGGAAAAGCTCCCATCTGCTCCAATAATAATTTTTGTCTCAATTCTTTGCGGCTCTAAAATAAAATTTCCATCTTTTTTAATTGAAATAACTTTTTCATTCATTCTTATATTCGCTCCTTTTTTTATTGCTTGATTTGCCAGTTCTTTTTCTACTTCTTTTTTATTTATAGTGAGCAAATTTGTTTCTAAAGAAATTTTTCCATATTTTGTAGATATTATACATTCATTGATTTCTCTTTCAATTCCTTTCTTACTTTCATATAGATCAAAAAAATAGTAATCATCTATTTTTGTGCCCATGCCTTCGCCGCATGCCTTCATAAAAAAATCTTTATGTTCTTCAAGCAATACAAAATCCATGCCTTCTTCTGCTAAAAATTTTCCTAAGCTTAAGCCAGCTATGCCTCCTCCAATTATTACAATATCATGTTTTTCCACGATAAAAAACATTTTTATATATAAAATATATTTCTTGCGGTGATTAGTTGGGAAACATAAAGCCTTCATTCATAAAAAATGTAGCAATAGAACTAATAAACAGGTTTCCAGACATATTTAGCGATGATTTTGAAAAAAATAAATTGATGGTTGAGAAATTCACAACAATAAAATCAAAAAATACAAGGAATAGGGTAGCTGGCTATATTGCAAGGATAATGGAGGATAGAAAGAAGAAAAATGAAAAAGGAAGTTGAAAAAGCAATAGATGAGCTAAAAAGAGGTAATTTTATTCTTGTATATGATGCTGATGGTAGGGAAGAAGAAACTGATTTTTTTATTTCCGCGGAATTTGTTAGGCCAGAATCAATATATAGAATGAGGAAGGAAGGTGGTGGGCTTATATTTATAATGCTAAAATATGATATAGCAAAAAAAATTGGATTACCTTATCTTTCAGAAATAATTTATAATTGCTCAGATAAATGGCCTGTTTTTAAGGAAATCATTCCAAATGATATTCCATATGACACAAAATCTTCTTTTTCTCTTACTATAAACCATAGAAAAACTTTTACTGGAATAAGAGATATAGATAGAGCTATGACAATATCTAAGTTTGCTGAATTTGTTAAATTAGCAGATAAGCTTGAAAGCGAAGAAGCAATGCATATTTTTGGAAAAAATTTCAGGAGCCCGGGGCATGTTCCAATATGTATTTCCGCAAAAAATTTGCTAAGGGAAAGGCAAGGACATACTGAGCTTGGAGTAGCTCTTGCGGAAATGGCGGGATTAGCGCCAGTAATGGCGGGATGCGAGATGCTTGATTTTGGCACAAGTTTGAGTAAAGAAAAGGCAAAGGAATACGCATTGCGTAATGGACTTGTTTTTGTTGAAGGTCGCGAGATTGTGGAGGCGTGGGAAGAATGGCAAGGGTGATGGCAAGTGGTGTTTTTGATATAATCCATACAGGGCATTTGCATTATCTTGAGGAAGCGAAAAAATATGGGGATGAGCTTATTGTTGTTGTTGCCTGTGATGCTACTGTAAGGAAGAAGAAATATGAGCCAATAATGCCAGCTGAGGAAAGGAGGAAGCTTGTTGAGGCATTGAAGCCAGTTGATAAAGCAATTGTTGGATATGAAGATGATTTTTTAAGAATAGTTGAGGAAATAAAACCAGATATAATTGCTTTGGGTTATGATCAGCATTTTGAAGGGCTTGAAGAAAAGTTGAAGCAGCGAGGTATAAATGCAAAAATTGTAAGATGTGGAAAATATGATGGTGATTTAAATAAAACAAGAAAGATTGTTGAAAAAATAAGGAAAATGGAGGCGCTATATAAATGAAAATAATAGGGATAGCAGACACAACTTTTGCAAGATATGATATGGCAAGCGTTGCTATAGATGAATTGAAGAAAAATGCAACAGATATAAAAATTGAAAGATATACTGTGCCTGGAATAAAAGATTTGCCAGTTGCGGCAAAAAAATTAATTGAAGAAAAAAAATGTGATATAGTTATGGCTTTAGGAATGCCAGGAGCAATGCCAATTGATAAGCAATGTGCTCATGAAGCATCTCTCGCCCTTTTAGCAGTCCAAATATTGACAAACAAGCATATAATTGAAGTTTTTGTCCATGAAGATGAAGCAAAAGATGAAAAAGAGCTTAAATGGCTCGCTGAAAAGCGAACAAGAGAACATGCTCTAAATGTAATAAACTTGCTTTTCTATCCAGAAAGGCTTCAAAGGCAGGCAGGCACAGGCCAGAGGCAGGGCTTTGAAGATGTTGGACCATTGTAATATATCTTCTCGCGAAGAATTTCTTAGAGGCATCGAAGAATATGAAACATTTTTACTTTATCAGATTCTGATGAAAATAATATAAAGGATTTATTCAACAAATTTCTTGAAGCTCTAAGAGATGAGAAATGAAGAAGAAGTCCGTAGCAGTGACTAAAGCCCTGCATCTTTTAGCTCCAAATTTCTTTCCTTTATGGGATGAAAAAATAGCGAAAGCTTATGAATGTTGTTATAATAATCCCGGTGAAAAATATTTTTTATTTTGTGAAAAAATCAAAGAGATAGCAGAGGAAGTTAAAAATTATGTAAATAGCAAAAACAAATCTCTTTTCAAGTTGATAGATTGAATATAACCTGCTATTCTTTCTCTTTGTAAAACAACAAAATATAATAATTTAAAAAGTATCTATGAAAATGGATATGAAAGATAAAAAAAGAAATCTTTTGCTATTCTTTTTAGTAGCTTTTGCCTGGTCATGGTTGCTCTGGCTTCCTGAATTTTTTGGCTTTCGCCTTTATCTCGCTCCCTTTGGTCCAACTATATCTGCTTTTATTCTTACATACGCAAATGATGGATTAAATGGAGTAAAAGAATTGTTTAAAAGAGGAATTGATTTTAAATTTAAAAAAATATGGTGGCTTCCGATATTTTTCTTAATGCCAGCAATTGTTGGCTTATCCTTTTTCCTTGCTATTCTTTGCGGCGAAAATCCTGAAATTGCGGTTTTATCTCAACCATGGATTATAATACCCGCATTTTTCTATATTCTATTTCTTGGCGGTCCGCTGGCGGAAGAATTTGGCTGGAGAGGATATGCTCTCGATACACTTCAAGCTCGTTATAGCGCTTTTATTTCGAGTGTTTTTCTCGGAATTATATGGGGGGCTTGGCATCTTCCATTATTTTTTATGAAAGAGCAGGATATATACCATAATATTCCTATTCCTTTTTTTATTTTTGGCACAGTTTTGCTTTCTATTCTTTTCACATGGATATATAATAATACAGGGAGAAGCATTTTAGCTGTTTTAATTTTCCATACAATGAGCAATTTATCCCATTTCATCTTTCCAGCAATGGCAACTTCCTTTGGTGGCTTATATTCTGTGATAATCAACATAATTGTTGTAATAATTATATTAGCTATATTTGGTTCAAAAAGAATGGTTCGCGGATAAAATTCAAGAATTAGAAAACTATAACGATTTGTTATCCAACATTCGGAGTGCTTAAGCTTTAAAAACAAAATTTAAATAATAAAAATTATTTAAAAATCATGAAAAAAATATTTGGCATATTAATCAGTGGAATATTTGTAGTAACTCCTTTAGTTACTGCGACCTCTACCACTTACAATGAATCACCGGTATTAACACAAGAAGCAACGAGTTCCCAAAATACTTTCTATAGTGTATGTCTTGGAAAAACGTGGATTCATGGCGGATTTGATAGGAGTTGTGATGCAGAAGCCTTATAACATAAATTTAAATAATCTTAAAGCAGGCGATGTTATAGAATTTTATTTCTTGAAAAAAATTGAGGAATCGGATCTAAAAGAACATTTCTATTTTGAAGGAAAAGTGTATATTGATGGATACGGAGTTAGAGAAGAGTGGGATTATGAAGAAACAGATTTAGAAAATGATATGTCAGAAGATAGGATAAATAATTCAGACGAAGATTGGGTAAAAATAACAGTATATACCTTTACATATTCAGGTGGAGCAATCTATCTCCATTCTCAGTTATATGTAGAATATCATTCCAGCGATTGGGGAGAGACAAATGATCCAGATGATTTTCCAGGAATTAATGACGTTGCATATGGAAACATTTACCTTTCTTTAAATAGTCCTTCTTGTGATAGTGCACAAAGCCAAAATACACAAACAATTCTTTCTACAAACTCTTCTTCTACATCTATGGAAGCAATTGCAGTTGCGGAAGCAATAAATACATCTAATACTTTAAATTAGGTGAATGAGATGAAAGCAATGAAAAATGTAAGTAAGATTACACTCGTTTTCTTATCTATAAGTATATTGCTCCTTCCTTCTACATTTCAAAAAATTTCTCCTGATATTGAGCTTCACATTCGTGCAGGGGTTAACCGACCCGCATATAGAGAAGATGATTATGGTTTTGGATATGGTGTAGATGTATACAACCGTAGAAATGAACCAGTTACTGCATTTTATTATGCTACCTATTATACTATTTCTGGAAAAAGAAATGATAGCGAAACATTTGTTGTTCCTCCAGGTTTAGGAAGTGGAAGAGATAGATTTTGCTTTTCAGCAATTCTTTCTCCAATAAAAGTTCATCTTGAAGCAGGAGGAAAAGAAAAAACAAGAGAAGGATTTGTTGTATTTGGCTTCGTTGTATTTTTAACAAATGAAGAAAAATAATATATTTAATTATTGCAGATAAGTTTAAAAATAAAAATTGAATTAATATCATGAAAAAATTTGTTGTTATTGCAATTGTTTGCTTGCTTATTTTTCCAATAATTGAAGGTAGAAAAGAGAAAAGCGTTGAAAATAGAAACGAAATAACTTTTTCTGAAGTTAAAAATTATCTCATCAATTATCCAGGAGGAAAAATTATTATAGAAAAATTGCAAGAATATGGGCTTAATGAAAATAGCAGTGGAGCAATTAAGCTTTTTTGCCTGATGATAACAAAAGGATATGGATATGCATTTCCTCCTGGCATGCAGTTTGCAATTCTATCATCAATACTCAGTATATGGTATTATACAGATGGCTATACTCAGTTTTATACTATTTCTGGGGAAGAAATTTATAATTTCAGTCAGATAGGCGTAGCTTTAATCTGGCCAATTGGCTTTTTCATCTCGCCAAGCATAACAAAACAGCCAGGCAATATAATCGGCGCAGGCTCCGCAATAGCAGTCGTTATATTCCAAGTTTAAAGCCAAAGCCCTTTACTGTTGGCAGACCTTGATTTTTCCATTCAACAATTCCTCCTTGCATGTTATATATTTTTCCTTCGAAACCAGCTTCTTCAAGCATTTTTCCTGCTATATAGCTTCTATTTCCTGTTCTGCAGTACAAAATTATTTCTTTTCCTTTAAAAATTGTTTTAAAAATATTTAGCAGATAAGGACTTTCCATCCACTGCAATGTAAATAATATTGGCTTGTCATAAATATGAGGAGTTGCTATTCTCTCATTGAAATATTCATTGAAATATCTTACATCTACAGGATGCTGTATTCCATCTTCTTCGCTATTTAGCATATTCCATGCTTGGAGGACAGTAATGTTAGTCAATTCTATAATTCTGCTATTTTCTATTTTTTCGCTTTTAGTTTCACTTATATTGAAGTTTGCCAGTATAAGAAATACAACCAATATAGCTAATTTTTTCATGATATTAAGCAAAAAAGAATATAAAATTTTTCTGCAAGGATTTATAAATGGATAAAAAATTTATAAGCAATGTATAAATTGCCAAAAGAAGAAGAAATAAGAAGAGCAATTTTCAATGCAATTAAAAAAGAGAGGAGCTTTAACTCTTTAAAAGATTTCAGGGATAAAATCTTGAATGAATTGAAAAAAATTGATGAAAATTATACAATAAGCTTGGGGAGAGCAAGAAGCTTAATAGCTCGCTCAGGCTTTGTAAAGATATCTATAAAAAATAAAAAAACGGATAAAAAAATTTTGAAATGCCCTGTTTGTAGCGGAAATCTTGAAAAATTAAAAAATTTATCTTTGCTGGGAGAAAAAATTGTAGTTGGTTATAGATGCAAAATTTGTGGTTATAAAGCAAAAAAAGGAGAAATGCCCTATAGATATGAATTCCACTTTACCAAATAATTATTTATACTAAATTTATTTTTCTTGTGCAGGGGTAGCCAAGCCAGGCCAACGGCGCAGGACTTAAGATCCTGTGGTGAAGTCCTTCGAGGGTTCAAATCCCTCCCCCTGCATTTTCGCTAAGTTTTTATATCATTAAAATTTTCTATCCAATGGAAATTTTTGAAAGAATAAAACAGGGGATTATAGTTGAAGTAGATAATGTAAAGCAGGCTATTGAGATAGATAAGCATGCTCATGGGGTTTTTTTAAGAAATTTTGATATTGAAATGATAGAAGAAATAAAAGAAGAAGTTTCTTTGCCATTAATTGCAAGTTGCAGAGTTGGACATTTTATTGAAGCAAGAATTCTAGAAAAAATAGGCGTAGATATAATTGATGAAAGTGAGGCGGGAGATATGGAATATATAAAAAAGAAAGATTTTTCCACTCCATTTATGTGTAAAATTAATAGCATAGAGGAAGCAAAGGAGAGAATAGATGAAGGAGCAAAAATACTCAGAACAGATTTTGGAGCCCTTGAAGATGTTTTATGGCTTATAAAAGAAGGAAAGGAAAAAAAATTAAAGGCTTTGCTTTTTATTGCTCTTGAAATTGCATCTCCTGCAGATGTTGCTCTTCTTTTTCAAATTGGAGCAGATGGAATAATTATTTCCTCTAATATCTTTCGCTCTCCAAATCCGCCAAAACTCCTTGATAGTATAGTAAATGCATCTCTGAATTATAACAACATAGAAAAAATAGTTGAATTGAGCAGACAGATTAAAAAAATTCTGCCTTCTGAAGCGAAATAAATATAAAGATGTTTTTAATTATGTATTTGGAGGCTGAAAAATGAAAGGAAAAGCGAAAATAGCGGTAGGAATTGTGGTGTTATTAGCGATATCTGCGATAAGCTTTGGCATAACAATGCAGCCACAGCAGAGCAAACCTATAACAAAATTGCAGAAAAAGATAAAAACAACAGATATATCTGGAAATGAAAAAATAGAAAGCTACCTTCTCGACAGCTACATAAGGGATGATGGCGAAGAAGCTCTTTTATTTGCTGAAGGAGACGATGCTGGCTATAATGTTGATACAGGAAATGAATTTAAGAGAGCTTTGCCAATCTATCCTGGCGAAATTAGGGATTTAGCGCCTGGAAGAAAATTCACTGGACAACTTGATCCAGGAAGGGACAATGAAGACTGGTATTCATTTTCTGTATGTGAAAAACAAAAGATAAAAGCTACGCTTACCCCCTCTTCAAACTTTGATTTACAGCTTGCAAATCCTAGCGGCTATGTTGTTGCAACTTCAGCAAATGCAGGAAATGCTGCGGAAAGCGTTGAATTTACTGCTAACGTGACAGGTTTATGGGCAATTCGCATATATGCAGGGAGCGGAGCAAGCGCTGGCGGCTATACTTTTGATGTTAAAATAGAGGGGCAGAACGATGCGGGCACAGGCAAGGATGCTGGAAATAGCATTTCGCAGGCAACAGCAATAACTCCTGGAACATATAATGGATATATGGATATGAATGACTGGGAAGATTGGTATAGCTTTAGTGTTAGTGCTGGGCAGGGAATAAAAGTAGAAATAAAACCAATGCAGAAATCAGATTTTGACATACACCTTTATGACCCAACTGGCAAATGGGTTTATAGTGCTCAATATTATGGGAATGATACTCTTGAATATCCAGCAGATAAAAGCGGAACATGGTATATAAAAATAGATATGTTCCCAGGATGGGATAAAAGCAAATGGCCAGAAAATTACTTCCTCTATGGCTCTGGAGTATATGAGTTAACATTAACTCTCGGTGTATCAGCTGCGCAGCCACCAGGCCCAATTCCACAGCGTGAAATAATTCCTGTTGCACAGACATTTATTGTAAATGATAATCCAAATAGCAATAGCGATGAATATGCATATATAGCTGCTATACCAGCTGCAAACTATATTAAAGATGGAAAGAGATATGTTTCCCCAATTGTTTATAGAGGAGTAAATAAGCAAACTCATTGGTTTGGAACAGTTGATGATACAACTCAATATTTGCTTGATGATTGGAATACATATCTTGCAAGGCATGGAATGACAGCAAAAGAATATGTATTGAATGCGGATCCAGTTAAAGCAGCTGCTGAAATAGCAACTACAAAATGGACAAGTTCAAGCACTGCTGTTGTTACTGTAGATGGTAGCGACTTTAGCGATGAAATTAATACAATAGTAGACAAAGATGCAACACTTATAGTTAAAACAAAGCAAATGGTTGCTCCAAAAGGAAGTTCAAAACTTAAAGATTTGGGAGGAAAGCAGGCATTGCCAATGTTTTTGGATAAGAGCTGGGGAGCAATGACAGTCTATACACATGGCTCTGATTCGCCAGCAGTAGGAATAATAACTCCAAGATATGAGCCAGGCACTGAAGAAGATTGGCCTCATCCATATGACGCAAGAGGAGACAATACAAATATATACTTCCCTGTTTCAGTCCCAGGGTTATGGATTCCATATGTTGGTTCAAACTCCGGCGACTGGACGCTTGAAGTAACTGTTTATAGTGGAGATAGATATACAATTCCAATTTCAACAACAGATTGCAGTATAAAAGTTACTGTAACAACAGATGAGCCAAGCTATTTAGAAGTATTCCTTATTGATCCTTATGCAAATATAAGAGATCCTTCTGTGCCACACTGGAACGGTGGACCAATAAATCCAATTCATGTATGGAATGGCGGTCATTGGGAAGGCATAGGATTTGAGAAATGGCGCAGGTGGGAGCCCACATACAGTAAAGAGCATACTGTTGAAGCTCATTATCCAATGACAGGAAAATGGACCGCAATTGTTGCTCCTCACTATCCATATGGACAGGAAAAGACAAGCGACTCAATACCATATCATATAAAAATAGAGGTGAGGCAGCATAATCCAAAGAGAGTTAATGCTGGCTTGTCTGCTGCAAATGCTGCTGTAATTGCTTCATTGAAACATGCTCCATTGCTTTATGTAAAAGAGGATAGCATACCTCCTGAAACAACAAACGCATTGACAAAGCTTGGAGTATCAAACATAATATTTGTAAATATTGGAAAAGTCAGCTCTGTAAGCTTGCCAGGAAGTGTTACAGAATATAAGACAATGGCAGAAGTAGTTGATGCAATAAAGAAAGATCCAAAATCAGAAAATTTCATAACAATTACTTCATTTGGCACATTAAATGGCTATTTTGCTCCTGCAGCAATGATTGCAGCATATCATGGTTCACCTGTTTTGAGCATTGGCGAAGCAGCTGAGGCATATGATATACTTGATAAAGCAACAACATGGCGCACATATGGTGGAGGATGGTATCACGGATGCAGAGCTCAGGGGCATTTGCCATCAATGAGTGAGCCATTTGACTGGATAGATTTCTTAAAGGATTTACTTGGAGGAAATATACCAAGCCCAGGCTTTGATTTAGAAAAAAGATGGTTTACCGCAATACATGATGGAATACATAACCTTACACTTAAATACAATCTTGATTTGCCAGGAAAGGAAGCTTATTTATTTGTTGCAGATAGAGAGGATGATATTCGCCATCTTGCAATACTTGCAATGACAGGAAATAATTCCTATGCAGGACAAATAATATTTGACACGCCTGCAATGCAAACCGCGCTGGTATGCAGAGATATATTATATCCAGCAATAATTTATGCAAACCCAGGAAGGAATGTAACAACTTCTCAGCTGATGAACTTCCCAGATGGAAATACATGGCGCACAAATGATGGAAAATCATATTCAGTATTTTCAAGCCGTGAATTAAAGGCGTCATTCAGCTCACATGGAAGATTTTATGAAGGACATTGCATATGGGAAAATCTACTTAAGAGATATAATACAGGAGTAAGCATTAGCTATTATTCCGGTCATGGAACAGGAGGAAGCGGAATTTCCGCACAGCCACGCAACTGGGCTGAAGATTTCCCACAAGCAGAGCCGAGATATGAACATTTGCATGATTTCACATGGTGGGATGGATGGCGAGGATATATGTATGATGACACTCAAACAAAAGATCCAAGATGGGGTGGATTTACATGGTATAATCCAAAAGAACCAAATCTATATGACATAATTCACTTCAAGTGGGTTGATCAGCTATTCCAGAATTTGCACAGCGAAATAGAATTATGGATGTCATGCACAACTGGACAGCATTTTGGTCCAGACATATATCTTGAGCATGGAGCAGCACTTTGGTATGGAAATGCGGGCACAGGACTATGCCCACAGGAAGATTTGCTCGATGATTGGTGGATACATGATTTCCTAGTTGAAGGAAAATCAATAGGAGAAGCATTATCAACATACATATATTTGCATCAGCGCGACTATACAACAGGCGATGATTTTGCAATGTATGGTCCATCATCAATGCAGGTTACAAATGTTCAAGTGATCTTTGGAGATCCAACACTTATATGCTATAGCCCAGAATGGGTTGAGCCAACACCAGTAGCACCATAATCTCTTCCCTCTTTTATTATTTTTTCTGGGGCATTTGCTATTTTTACTAATGCTTTTTCTTCCATAAAATGCAATTTTCCAGGAAAAATTAATGAATGCGGTAGCTCGCCAAAATCTTCTTTTATTAAATCTCTTATTTTTCCAGCTTTTGCAATTGCATTGCTTGAGGAAACTCTCGCAATAACTACAATTAAGGAATTTTCATCAACAATCCTTTCTTTCTTTATTTTTTCCATTTCAAGAAGTATTTCCATTGCTTCATTTGCACTCATGCCAATGTCAAGCAGCAATAATGAATGCAATCCCGCCTTAAGATTTTCTTTTAGATTTTCATATGGTGATAGAGGAAAATATCCTTCAGAAGGCTTAGCTATGCTTATTACTCGCCCAAACTTATAAGCTTGCAACCCAACAAAACTTGCAGATGCAGATACAATGCTAACTCCATGAATAATTTTTGTTTCAACTCCTTCTTCCATTGCCCTTATTCTGAGTTCAACATGCGTTGTTGCCTCCATCGGGTCGCCAGGCACAAGAAGCGCGACTTTATGCTTTTTTGCCTCCTCTATTACAATTTTTCCATCTTCAAGCTCTTCTCTATTTAAAACACGAATTTTTTTTCCTATAAGCTTTTCTATTTTTTCTGTTTCAACACCCATTTTGCTTGTATAAAATTCTGCAAAAATTTTATCGCATTTTCTTGCTTCCTCAAGCCCTTTTAATGTTATGTCTTTTTCATCCCACAAACCCAAGCCAATGAAAGAGAGCATAAATGTATATATGGGGGATTTATATATGTGAAGCATCTCTGCATTGCAACCCCAAAAAATAAAGCGGAAGAAATAAGGAAAAAACTTATTGAAAAAAATTTAATTTCTAAAGAATTAAAGGTTATAAGAGATGAAAATTATGTATATTTTCCTTTGGAAAAGAAAATAAACTTTGACGGTTGCTTTATATGTGAAAAAGATTTTGAATATATAAAAAAAGAAAGCTATAAAGATATTTTGGCATCAAAAGGAATAAAATTGTCTTCTCTTTCAATTGATATAGTTGGAGATATAGCAATTTTAAGAGGAAATGAAGAAAATATAAAAGAAGTTGCGGATGCCATACTTTCATCTAATAAGCATGTTAAGGCAGTTTTTTATGATAGAGGAGTTTATGATGAATGCAGGCTTAGAGGAGTTGAATTTATTGCTGGAGAAAAAAGAACTGAAACAATTCATAATGAATATGGAATAAAAATCAAGCTTGATATTTCAAAAGTTTATTTTTCTCCCCGCCTTGCTAGCGAGAGAATGAGGATTGCAAAAATGGTTGGCGAAAATGAAATAGTAATTGATATGTTTGCTGGCGTCGCCCCTTTCAGCCTTTTAATAGCAAAATTTTCTAAAGCAAAAAAAATTTTTGCAGTAGATAAAAATGTGGATGCTGTAAGATATGCAAGGGAAAATATTTTGCTGAATAAAATAAAAAATATTGAAGTAATTGAAGGAGATGCAAGAGATGTTTTACCCTCTTTACCTTTTGCTCATCATATAATAATGAATTTGCCTCACAGGAGTTTTGAATTTTTGCCATATGCTCTTAGAAAGGGGAAAATAATTCATTACTATGAAATAATTGAAAGGAAAAAGATTGAAGAGAGGCAGGAAGAAATAAAAGAAAAAATAAGAAAAGAGGGATATGATGCTGAAATAAAAAATATTCGTATTTTAGGAAATTATTCTCCTTCAAAATATAAAGTAGGGATGGAGCTATTCATAGAAAAATCTTAAATTTTCAACTGCTTTGGAAACAAGTTTAACACATTCTTCAAAATCGTTTAAACTAATCATCTCTACGCCTGAATGCATATATCTTGTTGGAACACTTATTACTCCACAAGGAATTCCCTCTTTTGTTAGATTTATTGCTGTTGCATCTGTTGTTCCGCCTTCGCCTACTTCAAGCTGATATTTTATTCCCTCTTTTTTTGCTGTTTCCTCAAGCCACCTAAGCACATTCCTATGAACAATCAATCCACGCCCGCCAGCATCTACAACAGTTATAACCGCGCCGCCATCAACTTTTATGCTTTTCTCTTTTTCATCTAAGCCAGGATAATCTTTTGCATTTGCTACCTCGCAAACTATTGCAACGCTTGGGGAAATTTTATAAGCGCTTGTTTTAGCTCCTTTTAGCCCCACTTCTTCCTGAACTGTCCCAACTGCATATATTTTTGAATTGCTTTTTATTCTTTTAATTGCCTCAATCATCATTGCAATTCCTATTCTATCATCAATCGCTTTTCCAGTTATTCTATTATTTATTAACTCCTTCATTTCGACATCAAGCGTTATAGGGCTTCCAATCTTTATTCCCTCTTTTTCCACCTCTTCTCTGCTTTTTGCTCCTATATCTATAAACATTTCCTCCGCTAGAATTGGTTTTTTCTTTTCCTCCTCTTTCATTAAATGAGGTGGCTTTGAGCCAATTATTCCATATCTTTTTCCCTTCTCACCATGAATAATAACTCTCCTATTTATCAAGCTCTGATCAAACCATCCTCCAATCTTTAAAAATTTTATAAAGCCATCTTCACTTATACTTTTTACCATAAGTCCAATTTCATCCATGTGGGCGGCGAGCATGATGCTTGGCTCTTCTCCGTCTTTAAAAGCAATTATATTTCCTAAATTATCCACTTCTATTTTATCAACAAAATTTTCGAGCTCTTCTTTTATAATCTCTCTTATTTCATCTTCATATCCAGAAATGCCATGAGCATTGCATAGTTTTTTTATTAGTTCCATGAAGCATATTCCTTGAGAATATTTAAAATTTGCATTGATTTAAAAACATAAATTCTTTTTTCATCCGACCAATTGCTTAAAAAGCCATTCTCATCTTCGGCAATAACTTTTATTTTATAAATTCCCATTTTGTTCCATGAATGCGTTATTTTAATTTTAATTCCTGATTCATAAAATTCAGTCCATTCATCTACTATATTATCATTATTCCAGTCCCATCCGTATCTTATTTTATCTCCATCAAAATCACTTGAAAATGTTTCATAAAAATATTTTTTGCCGGTTATTGCAAAAATTCTTCCTTCTGGCTTTTGTGGTTTCTCTGGCTTATAATTTATCTTTTTGGCATATTTTAAATCAAGATTACTCCTGTCAACATAGCTTATATGAGGATAACCATTTAAATCAATAGCAATTGATGCATATGCTCCAACATCTCCTTCTTCATCTACTTTTTCTATATGCCATATTCCATCAAAATATGCATAATTTAAATTCCATCCTTTCCATCCAAAATATGCAATATGAATTCTTCCATAGCTATCGATTGCAATTGATGCACCTTTTGAATTATAAAATCCTATTAAGTCAGGATCGATAATTTCTATTTTCCATTTTTTCCCGTCAAAATATGCATGTTTTAAAAACCAAGCATCGTCTCTTGAGATATCATAGTAGCATATATGTGGATTTGAATTTTTATCTATTGCAATTGAAGTCGATTCCCATATTATACTATTTTTATCAATTTCTTCTACAACCCATTTGTCTTCTTTTAAAAAAGCATAAAATAATTTGCCTCTTACATTTCCATAGCTTATATGAGGATTTCCATCTAAATCAACAGCAATTGAAGAATAAATTCCACAACCAGCAGATGAATCAACAACTTCTATGCTCTTTTCGTTTCCATAAATTCTTGCATATTTTAAATGCCCATTTTTCTCATCGTAATAGCTTATATGCACAGCATCTTTTGATATAGCAATTGAACAATATTTGCCAACATTTTCGGAATCAATTATATCAATTTTCCAAGAGCCGTTCTTTTTTGCATATTTAAGATTTTCATTTGTTGCATCATAATAAACTAAATGTAAGCATCCATTTGCATCAACTGCAATTGAGGAATATACCCCAACATCAGCAGATGCATCAACAACTTCAATGCCCCATTTTCCATTAACAAAAGATGCAACCTTTAAAACCTTGCTATCAATATCATAATAAGAAATATAAATTCTATCTTTATAGATACATATGCTTGTATCCATTCCTATATCTCCTTGCATATCAATTGTTTCTATCTCCCACCTTCCATCTTCACTAAAACCTAGAGGTGCAAGAATAAGAAAAGTTGTTAAAATTAAAATCGATTTCATGAAAATAAATAACAATGGATAGATAAATTCATCGCAAAAATTTTAAAATATCCTTTTGTTTTTACATACAGCGGGCGTGATCTAGCTGGTTAGGATATGAGCCTTCCAAGCTCAATGCCCGGGTTCGAACTGCAACTTGTCACAAGTTGCTTATTAAAGCAAGTTGCTTGAAAATCCCGGCGCCCGCATTAATAGCCCTCTGAATAAAGAACATCTGGGTAGCTATATTTATTTAGCCATGTATCGCCTGGCAGTATTTTTACTTTCCTTCCTTCCACTATTAGCCTCTTCTTTTCAAATAAATCTATGCTTCTTGGCAATATTTGATGCTCAACTTTTAAAATTCTCTCTGCAAGAGCGTCGCGAGTGTCATCTTCTCTTACTTTTACTGCTGCCTGCAAAATTATTGGACCATGATCTGGCAATTCATCCATAAAATGGGTTGTGCAACCGGCTATTTTAACTCCATAATCTAAAGCCTGCTTTTGGGCATCTATTCCTTTAAAAGAAGGAAGCAAGGAAGGATGAATATTTATTATCTTATATCTCCATTTATTAATAAACCAAGGTGAAAGTATGCGCATATATCCTGCGCCAACAATAAGTTCAATATTTTTCTCTTCAAATATTCTATTTATTTCTTCCTCATGCTTTCTTTTATCCTTTGCCTCTACATATATTGCATCTATTCCATTTTTTCTTGCTCTTTCAAGAGCAAAAGCATTTTCATTATCACTTATCACTACTTCTACTCTTGCATTTATCATTTTTTTGTTACAAGCATCTATTATTGCTTGTAGATTTGTTCCTCTTCCAGAAGCAAGGACTCCAACAGCGAGCATAAAAATAAACAGAACAAATTTTAAATATCTTTGTATTTCATTTCAATGAAATTTGATTTGAAATGCAGCATTACTACAAGCAAGGAAATAAAAAAAGAAGAGCTTGCTCATTTTTTCAATAACCTTACAATTGATGCAAAAATGGAATGGGATGCAAAAGAAAATAAAATTTTTTTAAGAATAATTTCTGAAAAAAGGAGAAGTCATGAGTGGGCTTTAAGAATAGTAAAAAAGCTTGAAGAATTTCTTGGAAAAATGAAAATTGGAATAAGGGATTTGCATCTTGACAGATATGAAATTGATTTTGAATTAGATAAGGAGCCATTAAAAAGTGTATCAATTCCATTTGCTGAAGTTGAAATAAAAGATAAGAAAGTAAAATTAATTATTTCTGATAAAGGAGAGGAATTTTTAAGGGAAAACTATGCTGATAGAATAATAAAAAGAATAAAAGAAAAAATAGATGCTCAATATTATGAAGGCAAAAAAGAATACTGGCATTTAGTCTGGCAAAGTGAGGAAAAAAAGGAAGCATGGAATAAAGATCCTTCTGAGGAAATGCTCAATTTGGGATGGATAAAGTTGATGGGCAAAGGCAAATGGTTTTATTTCCCGCCAGCCGCAGCCATCATGCGGGCGATGGAAAGAATTGCAATAAATGAAGTAATTGCTCCCATTGGCTTTTCAGAGATAATTCAGCCAATGCATGTCTCATTTGATACTTGGCTTAAAACCGGGCATCTTGAAGGAATGCCAGGAGAAATTTATTATATATGCGAGCCGAAGAGCAGGGAAGCGAGGGAATGGGAAAATTTTGTTGATTTAATTAAAATAAAAAGAGAAGTAAGCGATGAAGAGCTAATTAAAAATTTAAAGCCGCCAAAAGAAGGAGTTTGCTATGCCCAATGTCCAAATATCTATGCTTCTTTTGCTGGAAAGACAATTGCTGAAGAAAGTTTACCATTGCTTATATTTGATCATTCCACTCCTTCAGATAGATATGAAGCAGGGGGCAAGCATGGTATTGAAAGAGTTGATGAATTTCATAGAATAGAAATTGTATATATTGGAACAAAAGAACAACTTATAGAAGTAAGAGAAAAACTTATGGAGAGGTATAGATATGTGTTTGACAAAATACTTGATTTGGAATGGAGAATGGCAAAAGTAACCCCTTTTTATTTACAGCAGGCTGGCATAACCGCTAGCGAGGAAGATGAAATAAAAGGAACAATAGATTTCGAGGCATATTTGCCTTATAGAGGGGATAGAAGCAAAGAATGGCTTGAAATACAGAATATTTCAATAGTTGGAGATAAATATGTAAAAGCATTTAATATAAAGGCCCAGAAAAGTGAGTTATGGAGTGGTTGCTCAGGAATTGGCTTAGAAAGATGGACAGTTGCATTTCTTGCTCAAAAAGGGATAGAGCCAGAAAAATGGCCGCAAGGTTTTAGAAGATATTTGCCAAATTTACCAAAAATGCCAAAATTTTTGTAGTTTAATTAAAATTTAATTCAATTAAATTTTTATTTAAAAAATTATTTTATTTTTTAAATCTTATATTTTTGATGCTTGAAATTGAAAAAGATTTAAAAAGTAAAATTGATAGAATACTAAAAAATTATTTACCAGATAAAATATCAAATCCTTCAGAAAAAGCAATTTATGAACCATCAAGCATGTATAACATGCCAAAAGAAAAGGCAGATGAATACAGATTTAATGCGATAAAATATGTTTTTAAACATCATTACGAAAATAATAAGTTTTATCGAAGCTTATGCAAGGAAAAAAATGTTAAGCCAGATGATATAAAAAGTATTGAAGATTTTAATAAGATACCTTTAATAACCCATAAATTCTTTAAAGATTATCCTAATGGAAAAGATTTTGCAATATGGCTTGCAAATTTAATGTCTGTAGAAATTCCAAAAGTAGTTATAAAGGGTAAAAATCCATCATATGATGATGTTATTGAAGCATTTCAGCAAGCTGGCATAACAGTTTGCTATAGCAGTGGAACAACTGGAAAATTCACATTTATTCCAAGAGATGAAAAAACTTATAGGATGGGACAATATGCAATTGCAAGATGCGCAATAGAGATGCTCAGCAGCTGGTATGATTATGATGCAAGCGCCTATTTACTATTTCCTAACCCAAAGAAAACAAACATTTATGTAGGAAAGGTAACAAATGTTTTATTTGATTTAATTAAAGATGTAAAAGTGGCAATAGACAGAAAAATAACAACCCAATTGCTTCGTATTTCAATGGGTGTAGCATTTACTTTCAAAGAAAAAATGATGAGCAAGATGGCAAGGCATGCAACCAAAAAAATGAACGAAGAAATGGTAGAAAATATAATTTCTTGGGCAGAAGAAAAAAATGAAAAGAAGGAAAGATGCGGACTTGTTGGCGCCCCATTTATTTTGCATATGGTAATGGAAAAGATGATTGAAGAAGGAAAAAGATTCGATTTTGGAGAAAATGGGGCGGTGCTTACTGGTGGGGGATGGAAAATATATGAAGGCAAAAGATTGCCAGTTAAGGAATTTAGAGAAAAAGTTGAGCATCTTTTTGGCATACCCAAAGAAAATTGCCTTGATTTATATGGAATGGTTGAAGCAAATGGTTTTATGATTCATTGTCCAGAAGGGCACTATTTGCATATCCCTAATACTTATCTTCATCCAATAGTTTTAGATGAAAATGGTGAAGAAGTAGCTTATGGAGAGGAAGGAAGATTTGCCTTTCTTGATGCCATTGCTTTAAGTTATCCTGGTTTCATAGTAACTGGTGATAAAGTTAGGATACACGAAACATGTCCAGCATGCAACAGGACAACACCTGTGCTTGAGCCAGAGATAGAGAGAATAAGGGGAGAAGAAATTAGAGGGTGTGCTGAAGAAATGAGGAAGTTAATGCTTGAGTAATATGATATCCTGGATAGAAAAAGGATATATAATGCCGTGGAGAATGTTTAAAAATGTAATAAGAACTATGCCAGCTCTTGCCATAACGATGGCAAAGCATCCTCGCCTTGTGATTCAGCAGCATAGAGGGGAAAAAGTAAAATGGTTTAAAAGCAAGCCAAGTTATGAAATACCAGAATATAAGGAAGGAATGAAGTTCTGCAAATCAAATGAAAGATATCTTCGCCCAACCCATCTCTGCAATAGCCATGCAAAAGAGATAATTGCAATGGCAAATGAGCTTGGAGCTTTTAAAAAAGATGATTGGGAATATGCGGAAAGTGTTTTTAATTTTGTAAAGAGGAATATAAAGCTCGCATTTGTCCCAATGACGGGCGTTGTCGAAACACTTAAAAACGGTTGCGGGACATGTGTTCATCAACTTTCTCTTTTTGCTGCCCTCTGCAGGGCGGGCGGGCTGAAGGCGAGATATCATTTATATACGCTTGCCCTTATAGAGCCAATGTATAAGGCAATGGTTGAAGTTTCTCCAATTGTTAAAGGATGGTATGATGCTTTTGGAACTTTTATGCTCCATGGAACAGCACAAGTAATGATAGATGGTAAATGGGTAGTTGCTGACCCAACATTTACTCCAGCAGATGAGGCTGCTATGGGCATCCCTATTGCAAAACTTGGAGATGAGCCAACTGGAATATGGAATTATCCAGTTAAAGATACAGAAGTCTTTCTTGAAGGTCTTCCATATGGTGTAGGCATAGGATGGGATTTCTTTGTAAAAATTCTTGGTCCAAAGGAAGCGCAGAAAGTAAATGAAAGCTTGGAAAGAGAAAGGAAAAAAGGAGAAAAAATATTGCAGGAGATGGGAGAAGAAAATTATGATAGAATGGTAAGGGAAAAATACAAGGCAAAAATACCAAAAATAACTCTCGAAAAGTGCCCTAATATAGTGTTTAAATGAAATTTTTATGTGATGAAATGCTTGGCAGGCTTGCAAAATGGCTTCGTATTATGGGTTATGATGTTTTATATTTAAAAAATATGGAAGATGAAAAAATAGTTGAAAAAGCAATAAAGGAGGATAGAATTTTGATTACAAGAGATAAAAAACTTGCCAAAAAATTCAAAAATTCTCTTTATATTGAAGAAAAAGATATAAATGAGCAGATAAAAAAAGTGGTTGAAAAACTTAAAATAAGAATTGATGAAGAAAATTTTCTTTCAAGATGCACTATTTGCAATATTGAAATAGAAAAAATAGAAAAAGAAAAAGTTAAAGGAAAAGTTCCAGATAATGTTTTTGAAAATATGAGTGAATTTTGGATATGCAAAAAGTGCGGGCGCATCTACTGGGCTGGCACCCACTGGAAAAACATGAAGGAGAAAATAGAAGAAATAGGAAAAATAGAGTCAGCAATTTGAAAAACTTAAATTATTTTTTTGATTTTTCTATCATGGATTTCTTACAAAACTTTAATCCAGTAATGCAGGCATTTATTGCATCTTCCTTTACATGGCTTTTAACTGCATTTGGATCATCAATTGTTTTTCTTACTAAAAAAATGAGCAGGAAATTGCTGGACAGCATGCTTGGTTTTGCTGCTGGTATAATGATTTCCGCAAGCTTCTGGTCATTGCTTTTGCCTTCTGTTGAAATGATGGAGGGAAAAAATTTTTCATGGCTTCCAGCTTTAATGGGGTTTCTGCTTGGAGGAGTGTTTATTTTGATTATGGATAAAATTCTTCCACATCTTCACTTTGGGTATGAGAAGGCAGAGGGTTTAAAAACAAGCTGGCATAAAACAACATTGCTTATTCTTGCAATAACATTACATAATATACCAGAAGGAGTTGCAATTGGTGTTGCTTTTGGAGCAGTTGCATATGGTGCTTCTTATTCATCAGCCATTACTCTAGCAATAGGTATTGGCTTACAAAATTTTCCTGAAGGAATAGCTGTTTCTATGCCTTTAAAAGGGGAAGGAATCTCGTCACTAAAAAGTTTCTTTTATGGGCAACTTTCAGCAATCGTTGAGCCAATTTTTGCAGTTTTAGGAGCATTTGCAGTTTTTATTTTTAAATCAATTCTTCCATATGCTCTCGCTTTTGCGGCTGGAGCAATGATTTTTGTTGTTGTTGAAGAAATTATTCCAGAATCGCAAAGGGGAGGAAATATTGATTTGGCTACAGTTTCAGCTATGCTTGGATTTGCTACAATGATGTTTCTGGATGTTGCCTTTGGATAACTCAACTAATCCAGCCAATATTTCCTTCCCATTCGTATGTTTCATTTAATGAGGGCCAGTAAAATTTTATACGTCCAAAATAACTTTTTCCGAATTCAGGAGCAACATAGTTAGGATAAAAACTTCTTGCAATAAATTCCTTAAGAATAGCCTCCTTTACTTCACTTCCTTCTTGATACAATGGTTCAACTATTGCTGGCCCGTTTTCAATTGGTCCTATACCCATTTCAAGCCCTTCCTGCGGTGGAAAATATATGTCGCAGCGAGGTGCCCCTTTTTCCTTACCAACCCATTTTACTTTCATATTAAGCAATACTTCATTGGGATTTTCTGTTTCTCTAAAAAATACGCTCAGCACCTCAAATTTATCTGTTTCTTTTGCTTCTTTTTCGCTTTTTAAACATCCAAGCATTGCAAATGAGAAAAATATTAACATGGAGAGGATTTTTTTCATAAAATTATAATTATTCAGATTATTAAACTTTTACTCATTTCTTTTGGCTTTTCTAATCCCATTATTTCAAGAATTGTTGGTGCTATATTTCCAAGAACTCCTTTATTTAATTTCAAATCTAAACCAGCAACAATAAATGGAACCGGATTTTTTGTATGAGATGTTTTAATTTCATTATCCTCAAACATTTCTTCAGCATTTCCATGGTCTGCGGTTATTATCGCAATTCCTTTTTTTCTTAGCACCACATCAACTATTTTTCCAACGCATTCATCCACTACTTCAATTGCTTTTAATGTAGCATGCCAGCAGCCCGTATGCCCAACCATATCAGGATTTGCATAATTTATAACAATAAAATCATATTTTTCTATATTTTTTAACGCAATTTCTGTTATTTCATAAGCACTCATCTCTGGTTTTGTATCATAGGTTGCAACTTTTGGGGAAGGAATAAGAATTCTTTCTTCTCCTTCAAAAGGATTTTCTCTTCCCCCGTTAAAAAAATATGTTACATGAGCATATTTTTCAGTTTCAGCAATTCTAAGCTGCTTTAGCCCATTTAAAGAAATTATTTCGCCAATTGTATTTTTAATATTTTCAGTTTCAAAAGCAAAAGGAACCGGCAGTGATGCATCATATCTTGTTAGAGTTATAAAATGAATTTTTAGGGGCAAGCGAGGAAATGCATTAAAGTCATCTCTTGTAAAAGCTTCAGTTAGCTGTCTTGCCCTATCGGCACGAAAATTGAAGAATACTACAACATCTCCATTTTTTATTCTCCCCTTTTCATTTATTACTGTTGGGCTAATAAATTCATCTGTTTCGCCTTGCATATATGCTATTTTTATTCCTTCTTCCGCATTTTTTACTTTTCTTCTTCTCCCTTTAACAAGCATATCATAAGCTTTTTTTGTTCTATCCCATCTTCTATCTCTATCCATTGCAAAATATCTTCCGATTAAGCTCGCTATTTCTCCAATGCCTATTTCACATATTTTATCTTCAAGTTGCTTTATATATTCCATTGCACTTTTTGGAGGAGTATCTCTTCCATCAAGGAAACAATGTATATATACTTCCTTCACCCCATTAATTTTTGCCATTTCAAGAAGAGCATATAGATGTTCCATCATTGAATGCACCCCCCCATCGCCTATTAAACCAATTAAATGAAGCCTACTTTTTTTTGCTTTTTCCATTGCTTCATTCAAAACTTTATTTTCAAAAAAACTCCCATCTTTTATTGCTCTTAAAATTTTAAGAGATTCCTGCTCAACAATTCTGCCCGCCCCTATATTTATATGCCCAACTTCAGAATTGCCCGCAAGCCAAAAAGGCAGGCCAACGTTTTCACCACTTGCTTCCAGTATTGTTTTAGAAAAAATTTTCCAATACCTATTGAAATTTGGCTTCTTTGCATAATAAATCGCATTACCTCTCTTTCTGTTGCTATGACCCCAGCCATCAAGTATGGCAAGTAAAATCATTCTTTTCTTTATGCTTTACATAAATAAAAATTTTGGGAAGGGCCCGGGCCGGGATTTTCAAGCAACTTGCTTTAATGCGCAACTTGCACAAGTTGCAGTTTGAACCCGGGTCAAGGGATCCACAGTCCCTTATGTTACCGCTACACCACCCAGGCCACAAACATGAAAAAATTATTGATTAATAATTTTTTGCCTTGTAAAAGCCTTTTAAAGCCATATAATCTGCAGAAAGAGATGAGAAACTGCAACTGCAATTAATGTAAATGGTAAGCTTATTTTCAAATATTCTTTCAATTTTATTTTATATCCATTTTTTTCAAGAATCCCGCAAGCAAAAACATTTGCAGTTGCCCCTATGGGTGTGATGTTTCCTCCTATGCCTGTTCCTATAAGCATTCCAAAAAGAAGAGGATAAGGAGAAATGCTTAAAATGCTTGCTATTTGCCTGCATACAGGGATCATAATTATTGTATATGGCACATTATCAACAAAAGAAGAAATTGCTACTGAGAGCCAGACAATCATTGCAACCATTATACTCGAGCTTTTTATTCCAATTTTTCCAAACCATTTTGAAAAATC
Organism: Thermoplasmatota archaeon; assembly: GCA_038818725.1. Classification (GTDB taxonomy): domain Archaea; phylum Thermoplasmatota; class E2; order UBA202; family JdFR-43; genus JACIWB01. Next base: position 45,330 of record JAWAYL010000003.1, read on the forward strand.
ACTAAGCAAGCCAGTTAATTCAAGAGATGAAACAACAACAAATATGCCCGTTATAAAAAAGAAAGAATTCCAATCAAATTCAAAAATCATTTTCTTTAAATTTTTTCTTCCAAAGGCAAGAGAAATTAAGCCTACAGTTAAGCCAACAATTCCAACTTTTATTCCAAAATATGGACATATTGCAAGTGCTAAAACACCTCCAATAAAAATAATTGATGGAATATAATCAACCCTTATCTTTTCATCTTCCATTTCAAAAGATTTATTCATTTTTCTAAAAATTAATAGGAGGGAAAGTAAAGCGGAGATAACTCCAAAAATAGATAATGTACCAATACTTATCTTATTGGAAAACCAGTAAAAATCAAAAAATTTCATTCCAGTTTCTATAGCAAGAATAATTGATGGCGGGTCTGCAATCATTGTGACTGTTGTTGCAACATTTGAACTTATTGCAATTGGAACAAGATAATAGAAAAGATTTGATTTGAGCCTTTTTGCAACTTCTATTGCAACTGGAGCCATAATAAGAACAACTCCAACATTTTCCATAAAAGAAGAAATAAAAGCAGTTATTGCACATAGAACAAATATAACATATTTTTCTTTTTTAAATTTTTTTATTATCTTATGAGCGATAAATGATGGCACTCCGCTTTCCAAAAAAATATATGAAACCATCATGAAACCCCAGTAAATTGCTAAAACATCCCATTTTATTGCTTCAAAAAGAGCATATCTTGCGGGCACAATATCAAGCAAAATAAGTAAAATTGCAGAGATAATTGCTGGATAAACTATTTTTATTTTTCTTGAAATTGCCATCGAATAACATATTACAAATACTAACAATGCTATTATCTTTCCATCCATTCAAGAGGAATTTGTTATTCATATATAATTTTGTTGAAAACTCTTGCAGTATTTCCGCATGTTGAATAGGGAGGGCAAGGGAATAAGATCATGTTTTTGGTAATAATCTGGAGTGAAAATTTGTTGAAAAAGCTTCATATGATAAAATTTAAGTATTCTTTACATATTCACCCGATATGAAAGAGATATCAAAAGAAATAATATCGCCACCAGATGAGTTTGTTAATAAAGCATTGATAAAGGATAAAAAAGTATATGAAGAAGGAGAGAACTATATTGAATTCTGGGAAAAAAGAGCAAAGGAAATGATTTATTGGTATAAAAAATGGGATAAAGTTCTGGATGCAAATCCTCCTTATTATAAATGGTTTATAAATGGAAAATTAAATGCTTCATATAATTGTCTTGATAGATGGCTTAAAGATAAGGGAGATAAAATTGCATATATATGGGAAGGAGAAATGGGGGAGGTTAAAAAAATAACATATAAGCAACTACATCATGAAGTATGCAGATTTGCAAATGCGTTAAAAAGCATAGGAGTTAAAAAAGGAGATATTGTCACAATCTATCTTCCCATGGTGCTTGAATTACCGATAGCGATGCTCGCTTGCGCCAGGATAGGGGCGCCTCATTCAGTTGTTTTTGCTGGGTTTAGCAGTGAAGCGCTGAAAGACAGGATGGAGGATGCGGGCTCGAGATATTTGATAACATGCGATGGCTACTATAGGAGAGGGAAATTGATAAATCATAAGGAAAAGGCAGATGAGGGAATTAAAAATCTAGATGTTGAGAAAGTAGTTGTTGCAAAAAGATTAGAGGAAGAAGTGAATATGAAAGAAGGGCGTGATATATGGTGGGATGAAATTGTTAAAAATATGCCGAGCAAATGCGAGCCAGAAATAATGGATGCGTGCGATTTACTATTTTTAATGTATACATCTGGAACAACTGGCAAACCAAAAGGAGTTATGCACAGCACAGGTGGCTATCTTGTTGGAGTTACAACAACAATGAAATGGGTTTTTGATATAAAAGATGAAGATATTTTCTGGTGCACCGCAGATATTGGATGGATTACAGGGCACAGCTATATTGTTTATGGGCCTCTTGCAACAGCAACAACAAGCATAATATATGAAGGAGCTCCTGATTATCCAACACCTGGCAGATGGTGGGAGATAATAGAGAAATATAAAGTTACAATATTTTATACCGCTCCGACTGCAATAAGAATGGCAATGAAATGGGGTGAAAAATGGCCAAATGAACATGATTTAAGCAGTTTGCGCCTCCTTGGCTCAGTTGGAGAACCAATAAATCCTGAAGCATGGCTGTGGTATTATAATGTAATTGGCAAAAGAAGATGCCCCATTGTGGATACTTGGTGGATGACCGAAACTGGCATGCATTTAATAACTCCATTGCCAGGCATAACAAAACTAAAGCCAGGCTCCGCAACATTTCCTTTCCCTGGAGTGAAAGCAGAAGTAAGAGATGAAAATGGTATTTGTCCAGTTGGTCAGAAAGGAGAACTTGTTATAACTAGGCCTTGGCCATCAATGCTTCTTGGTTTATATAGAGCAGATGATAAATACATTGAAGAATATTGGAGTAAATACGGATATGATAAATTTTATACAGGAGATGGGGCATTAGTGGATGAAGATGGCTACTTCTGGCTTCTTGGAAGAATTGGAGATGTATTGAATGTCGCAGGCCATCGCCTTGGAACCGCGGAAGTTGAAAGTGCTTTAATAACCCATCCAGCGGTTGCAGAAACTGCGGTTGTTGCAATAAATCATGAAATAAAGGGGCAGGCGCCGCTAGCTTATGTTGTGCTTAAAGAAGGATTTAAGCCAAGTGAGGAACTGAAAAAAGAATTGATAAAACAAGTTGATAAAATAATAGGTCCAACTGCAAGACCAGAGGACATAATATTTGTTGACGATTTGCCAAAAACAAGAAGCGGAAAAATAATGAGAAGATTGCTAAAACAAATTGCAAACAATGAAATGCTTGGGGATATAACAACTCTAAGAAATCCAGAAATTGTTGAGCATATAAAAGAAGCATTTGAAAAGCGAAAAGTTTAGAAACATGAAATGTATATATAAGTGATAAAATGGATAACATCTCGATTACAATAGTAGCTATCTTATTATTCCTTTTTGCATGGTTAGGAGCAATGATTATTACAACAAAACCGAAAGAAGAAGAGGAAAAAGAAGAAATTGAGGAAAAAAGCGAGATAGATATTTACAAGAAGAGAATTGAAGAGCTTGAGGAAAAAATAAGAAAGATTGAAGAAGAAAAGCCAACAAATGAAAAATTGCTTACATGGCTTAGTGAATTGTATAGAGAAAATGAAATTTTGAAGATGAGGCTTTCACATATTGAAAATTTACCAAAGGGCGATTTAATGAAATACGAAGATGAAAAACTTTTGCAAGAATTAGAAGCCCATAAAAAGAAAATTGTGGAACTTGAAAATGAGATAAGGGAGCTAAAAAACAGTATAAATTATTACAGAGATTTGGTAAGCAAGTTACAGGGAAGCTACACTGTTTTAAATAAATATAACTATAGAGTATGTATAAGAGATATAGAAACAGGGGAATATAAATATGAACTTGTAAAACTTCCACACGATTTTGATCCCTTTAATCCAACATATATAACAAAAGATGGAACCGAGGTTTATGAAGAATATGGAATAAGAATACCAACAAAATTGGGAGATATAATAAGAGAAGAATTCAAGAAAGATATTTTTAAAGAAATTGAATTTAAATGAACTGGACAGAAAAATATAGACCAAAGAGTTTAAAAGATATTGTTGGTAATCATGAAGCAATTTCTGAATTAAAAAAATGGGCTGAGGAATGGAAAAACAATAAGCCAGAAAAAAAAGCAGTCATATTATATGGTAAGCCAGGTGTTGGAAAAACATCTTCCGCATATGCTCTTGCCAATGATTTTGGATGGTATGTAATAGAGCTTAATGCAAGCGATGAAAGGAGCAGGAGCGCTATCGAGGAAATTGCGCTGGCGGGCGCAATGAATGAGGCAATTGGCTACGAGAGCAAACACTGGAAGGAAGGAATTAAAAAATTGATTATCTTGGATGAGGCGGATAACTTATATGAAAAAGAGGGTGATTTTGGAGGGAAAGCAGCCATAATAGAAACAATAAAGAAGAGCAAACAGCCGATAGTAATTATAGCAAATGACCTTTATGAACTATTTAAAAATGCTGACGAACTAAAAAAAATTTGTAAGTTAATTGAATTTAAGAAAATAAAAAATGAAGAAATTGTGGGATTGCTAAAAAAAATTTGCTTTCAAGAAGGAATAATCTGTGATGAAATATTACTTTATACAATAGCAAACCGTAGTGGAGGAGACCTAAGAAGCGCAATCAACGATTTGCAAGCAATATCTTATACCAAAAGAGTAGGAGTTGAAATGCTTTCCTGCATTGGATACAGAGATAGAGAGACTGGTATTTTTGAAGGAATCAGAAAAGTTCTGGAAGCAAGAGATATGAGAACAGCTATAAAAATTTTAAGAGAAATTGATGAAACACCAGAGGATTTAATAATATGGATAGATGAAAATTTGCCCCATCTATTTCATCTTTCAGATTTAAAAGACGCATATTATTATCTTTCTAGAGCAGACATATTCCTTGGAAGAAAATGGAAAAGACAGTATTATGGAATGTGGAGTTATGCAAGCGAGTTAATGAGTGGAGGGGTTGCAATTATAAGAAAAAAAGAATTAAAAGGTAAAGCTTGCTATTTTCCAATCTGGCTTAAGGAAATGTCAAAAAGTAAAGCCATCAGAAAAGCAAAGTTAAGCGCAGCAAAAAAAATAGGAGAAAAAATTCATGCATCATCTAAAAAAACATTTGAAATTGTTGAAATTTTAAGAAATTTACTGCTCAGTGAAGAAGGAATAAAAATACTTTCAAAATTTGAGCTGAGCGAAGAAGAAATTTCTGCAATTCTAAGCGTAAATAAAGAAAGAGCAAAAGAGATATATGAAAATATTAAAAAATATGAAATGAAGAGTAAGCAATCTCTTCTTTTCCAGTTTTAGAAACCTATGGAAAGAAATATTTATTAAATCCACTATTCCTATTAATAAATTGAAGGATGGTTAATTATTTATATTGAGAATAAAATTCGTAAAAATATGGATTATGAAATTGCTATAATCGGGGCTGGTCCGGCGGGTTGCACAGCTGGCATATATGCGGGGAGAGGAGGGGCGAGCGTAGTTATTTTTGATAAGGGAATGGGTGGAGGGCTTGCAGTAAATTCGCCAAGAATAGAAAATTATCCGGGCTTTTTAAGTATAAGTGGGGCTGAACTGATGGAAAAAATGAAAGAGCATGCATCGCAATATGCTGAAATAAGATTTTTTGAAGGAGTAAAAGATATAAAAATTGGTGAAGAAATTGAAGTTATAACAGATAAGGGAAGATATTATGTAAAGGCGGTTATAATATGCACTGGCACAGAGCCGAGGAAATTAAATGTTAAGGGAGAGGAAAAATTTATTGGAAGAGGAGTTAGCTATTGTGCTACCTGTGATGGAATCTTTTTTAAAGGGAAAAAAGTGGCGGTGGTTGGTGGAGGCAACACTGCAATAATAGAGGCAATATATTTAACCAATATAGGGGCTAATGTAAGTGTAATTCACAGAAGAGATGAACTTAGGGCGGAAAAGATAATTGAAGAGGAGGCAAAAGCTAAAGGAGTAAATTTCATATGGAATAGTGTTGTTGAAGAAATATTTGGGAAAGAAAAAGTTGAGGGAATTAAAATAAGAAATGTTAAGACAAATGAAATAAAAGAAATGGGCGTAGATGGAATTTTTGTTTCTATTGGTGAAGAGCCAAATAATGAAATTGCAAAAAAAATTGGCTTGGCTTTAGATGAACATGGATTTATAAAAGCAGATGATATGGGAAGAACAAGCATTGATAGAATTTTTGCGGCAGGCGACATTACTGGCGGCATAAGGCAAATCATAACTGCTTGCTCGCAAGGAGCAAAAGCAGCAATATCAGCAATGAAGGCGATAGGAAAAAGAAGTATTTGGATTGTAGAATGAATAAAATTTCAGGAGTTTTCCGGATCTATTTGAAAAAGTGAAAGAAGGGTTAAGGATATCCTCCTATTTTTAAGCTTGGGTCGCCTAGCAATACCCATTCCTCAACTGTTTTACAATCAATCACATCTTTCATTGGGTCGCGAACCGCTATATAGTCAATTATTGCAGTTCCCCATGCTTCACCGAGCATATCTTTTCCTTTAGCTCCGTATGCACGGAAAAATCTCTCTTCTATGAATCCGCCAAAGTATTCAACTTCGTCCGGCACACCATTTTTGTTGTCATCATATCCACCTCCATGCCCATAGCCCAAGCCAGTGTTTCCAAAAGTGGCTATTGCTCCTTTATTTGCCATCTTCACTAAATGCCAGCTAAAGCATTCATATGTTGGCTGATATGTCCATGGATTTTGCAGATCATCAAGCAAGCTTATATTAAATTCGCTGTTATGGCATCCTCCTATAACTACAATTGGCTGCTTTTCTCCATTGCTAAGTAAATCCATATTGTAGGTCATCAATCCATTTACCCATGGTCCTTCTCCATTTTTGAAATGAGTTGCCCATGCAGTTGGACTTCCATGTCCATCCATCGCAACAAAACCAAAGCCATTGCTCCAAGTTTTTATTACATTTATCCATGCAAATCTGCCAGCAAGAGGAGCAGGTTCAACATGTCCATATGTAAGGGTTCCATCAGATACATATAAACTTGTTTTAACAAACTTGCTCGCCATATAGTTATTATAGAACCAAGAAGTAGAAACTTCTCCTTCAAAAACATCATTTCCTCCAAAAGTATCTCCTCCAATTAAAAGCATCTTTTTAAACCATTCTTTGCCATATGCATTGTTTTCATAATTAACTATTTTATCAATCACATTCTGCAATTCCTTCAAGCTTTGACAAGCAAGTCTACCAACATATACATCTGGAGCTAAATCCAGCTTATCTTTTCCATATTTAAATGACCAAGCTCCAAAAACACCATCTCCATTTGTATCCCATGAAGAGAATGAGCCATCCGCATTATATATATCTGCAAAATATAAATCGCTTAAATATCCAAATTCTTCCCGATCATCAAGAGCAGCATATCTTACAGGACAGTACCATAGAGCATCGTTGCTTGTTGTGGCTCCGTCCATCCCCCAGTTGCCGGTGAGATATGATCTTTTACCACCTACAAGCATAACATATTTTATTCCATATTTTTCGAGCACATCTTTTATGAAATACTTCACTTTTTCTGCACCATCCCTTCCTTCATAATTTGAATAAATGTTTTCAACCTTCTCAGAAATTACTCTTAAACCTTTTTCCTCTTTGTGTTGAATCAACCTTGCTATTTCATTTTCCCATTCTGAAGGATATATTATTAGCAAATCTTTTTCACTTTCACTCACCCCTTTATTTGGCAAATCGTGTGTAATTTTAATTTCAAAATCATTTGCTATTTCAACCATATTCTCTTTTGCAATGTACCTCACTGGATATAAATGAATTGCAACAATCGTAGATAGCTTGCCTTCATAAAGCCCACCATATTCATTAATGGTATACCATTCCTGTGGATATATTTCATATGCTTCACCATCCCCTTCATATTTTATATTTGTTCCATATGCGACCGCAGGCGGAGCGACAATTATGCTTGCTTTCTTCTTTTCTATTCCTTTTGGATTGCACTCTATGCTAACCTTTGTTCCAAGAGGAAACACATATGTTTTTACATAATAGGGCAACATTGGTTTTCCTGGAGATGAAGTATAGTAAGCATCGCTGTATTTTCCCCCATATATTTCCGCATATTCAATTTCTTCAAAATTTTTTGTGCTTTTTCTGTTATCCAAGCTTACAGCACTTAAAACAAGCATCATTAAAACTATTCCTGCTATACCTACTTTCCTCATTTTATCACCTTTTTTAAATACAATTTAGAATATAATTTTTGCGATGAACTGCTAACCACTATGTTTATATATAACTAAAATATTTCTCATGCCTATGATAGGAGGCGATATAAATGCCAATCTATGTAAAATTCGAAGTACCGGATGAGTTAGTCAAAAAATTGTATGAGCTGGTTGAAAAAGCAAGAAATAGTGGAAAAATAAAGAAGGGTGCAAATGAAGTAACAAAATCGGTTGAAAGAGGAGAGGCAAAGCTTGTTATAATGGCAAAAGATGTTTCTCCAGAAGAAATTCTTGCCCATATGCCATATCTATGTGATGAAAAAAACATTCTATACTCTTATGTTCCTTCAAAAGAAGAGTTGGGGCGCTCTGCGGGCTTGCAGGTTGCGACTTCTGTTGTTGCAATAGTAAATGAAGGAGATGCAAAAGAGATTTTTGAAGAAATTGTTAAAAAAGTAAAGGAGATAAAGGGATGAAATGCCTGAGGAAAGTATTCCAGCAGAGGTAGTGGAAATTATTGGCAGGACAGGAATGTGCGGGGAAGTATTGCAGGTGAGAGTAAAAATTCTTGAAGGGAGAGATAAAAATAGAGTTATAACAAGAAATGTGATGGGCCCTGTAAGGAAGGGGGATATATTAATGCTCAGGGAAGCAGAAAGGGAAGCAAGAAAGCTGAGTGTGAAATAATGGCAAAAAAATGCTCATTCTGTGGAAATGAAATCGAGCCAGGAACAGGAACAATGTATGTAAAGAAGGATGGCACCGCTTATTATTTTTGCTCTGGAAAATGCAAGAAAAATATGCTAAAATTAGGAAGAGATCCTAAAAAAGTTAGATGGATAACAAAAGCGTGATGCTATGGAGAGAACTTTTTTAATGATAAAGCCAGATGGGGTGCAAAGAAGATTAGTAGGTAAAATTTTGCAGAGAATAGAAGAGTGTGGTTTCAAAATAGTTGCAATGAAATTATTGAAAATATCTCGGGAGATGGCTGAAAAGCATTATTCAATACATAAAGGAAAGGATTTCTTTGAAGGATTGATAAATTATATAACCAGCGGACCAGTTGTTGCAATGGTTGTTGAGGGAAAAGATGCGATAGAAAGATTAAGAAAAATTGTTGGTTCAACAAATCCAAAAGATGCGATGCCTGGAACAATAAGAGGAGATTTTGCCCAAGATATAGGAAGAAATATAATACATGCAAGTGATAGCAAAGAAACAGCGGATAAGGAAATAAAACTTTGGTTCAGCAAAGATGAAATAGTTGATTATATAATGGATGATGAAAAATGGCTTTTTGAGGATTAAATTTATATATTTTGCTAATAATATATTTTAGCTCCATCTCGAAGGCCTCTATGATAAATGAATAGAGGAGCAAACGTGGAGCAACAGCGGCATCACGGGCCCCTGCGCGATTAGTGAGCGTAAGGTCAACCCAGGTGCCGCACACTCTCATTTGCTTTTATTAAGGCATATATAGTTTCATTTATACACGCATTTATTCCATGTTTTTTTGCTCTCCTTATTATTTCTCCAATTATCTCATCTACTTCTGTTTTCTTTCCAGAAATTATATCTTGGAGCATTGAAGAAATGTTTTCTGATGTATTTATTGCAACTTCCTGCGCTTTTTTTATTATTTCCTCGTCTATTTCAATTCCCTCTGCTTTTGCAACTTCAATTCCTTCCATGCAAATTTTTTCCATTAAATATTTTGTATATTCATTTCTAACCAATTCCCCATTTTTACATCTTAAAATAGATGTTAAGCCATTAATTGCTGAATTTACTATTGCCTTCTTCCATTTTTCTTTTTTAATTTGGTTGCTTATTTTTGTTTCAATTCCACATTCATTAAATGCTTCGCAAATCTTTTTTATCCTTTCACTAATTTCTCCGTTCATCTCTCCTATTATCGTTTCTCCCCTGCCGGCATGATATATTTTTCCATTTTCGAGAAATATTACTCCATGAGTAGTTGTTGCTCCAATAACATTTTCAACGCCAATTTTTTCCGCTATAATTTCCTCATTTCTTAATCCATTCTGAATTGAAATAACAGGAATTTTTCCAAATTTTCCTAAAATTTCATCTATTGCAAGCTTTGTATCATATGCTTTTGTTGCAAGAATAACAAAATCATATTTGCTTCCATCCCATCTTGTTTTAGGATAAAAAATCCCTTCAGTAACCCCTTCTATTTTCAATCCCTTTTTTTCTATTTCCTCGATATGCTTTTTTCTCCCAACAAGCAAAACATCATTCTTTCTTGAAAGAAGCCCGCCAAACAATGAGCCGATTGCTCCCGCTCCAAATATTATGAATTTCATTGAATAAAATTATTCAGCAAAATAAATTTTTTATTCTCAAAAGAGCTTCTCTAACTAATTTCAAAATATAAAATGTTATATATCAAATCAATAATTTACTTTTAAGCGGGCGTAGTGTAGTCTGGTATCACATAGCCCTGCCACGGCTATAACCCGGGTTCGAACTGCAACTTGTGCAAGTTGCGCATTAAAGCAAGTTGCTTGAAAATCCCGGCGCCCGCATCCTATTTTTCTTTTTTTGATAAAAAATATATTCCAGCTAAAAGAAGAAAAATTCCGCAAGTTTGAAGAGTTGTTATGTTTTCTCCTAAAATAAAAAAGCTCAAAATGGAAGCAAAAAATGGGGTTGATAATTCTATTGCTGAAACTTGAGCTGCTTTTATTCTTTTTAATCCTTCATAATATAGAATTGTTCCTGTTCCTCCTATAAATCCAAGAAATATCTGGTAAATGTTTGCTATATATAATTTTGAATTTATTGCAAGATAAATAAGTAGAGGAAATGAAGCTATTAAAAATCTGTAAAGAGTAAGCAAGCCAGCGTTTATTTTAGTAAGATATTTTCTCCCAACAATTGCTGTTGTTGCCCATGCAAATGTTGCAAGCAGGACAAAAAGGTCGCCAGTTGTGCCAAATTTAAGTGATAAAAAATTTTGAAATGTTCTTGTTGTTACTAAAAATGCAGAAATAATCATAAGAAAAATGCCAGTAAAATCATATTTATTTAATTTATCTCCTCTCAGTAAAAAGAAACCAAGAATTATTATGAAAACAGGTTGAATATGCCCTATTAAAACAGCATTTATTACAGGAATTTTTGTCAATGAAAGGAAATATAAAAAATCTCCAACAAGAGTTCCAACAATTCCAATATAAAGAATTTTTATCATATGTTCTTTTTTTATTTTTAACTCAGATTTATTTATTGCTGTTATGTAAAAAATTGCTATAATGCATGAGAAAAATGCTCTTATTGCGGATGTTTGAAGAAAATCAGAATTTTTGTAAGCAAGTTTTGCAAAGATTGGCTCAATAGCCCAAAAAAAGCTCGCGGTTAAAACTGATATTATTCCTTTTGTTTTATTTTCCATTTATTTTGATATTATTTTTCAAATTTAAACTTATAATTTGTTTTTGAGGGCAAAAATATTAAAATACCTTTTTATTTGCTGGATGATTGCCATGGTTGAATTTAAGGTTGTAATAAGTGATGGAGCAAAAAGCTGGCAGATAAGCGTGGACGGCCATCATGCAAACTCACTGGTGGGCAAGAAAATTGGCGATGAAGTAGATGGAATATTTGTTTCCTTGCCAGGCTATAAATTGCAAATTACAGGAGGCTCAGATAAAGATGGATTTCCAATGAGGAGTGATTTACCAGGTATGCAGAGAAGGAAAATATTAACAGCAAAAGGCAAGGGATTTAAAAAGTGTGATAAAGGAGTTAGGAAAAGATTAACTGTTTGCGGAAATACAATAAGCTTAAATACCTCTCAAATAAATATGAAAATAACAAAAAAAGGAGCTAAGCCAATTGAAGAATTGCTTAAATCTGCTGGAAAGCTTAAGGAAAAATGAGCCAGCCAGAAGTAAATATAGGAATGGTAGGGCATGTTGACCATGGAAAAACTACTTTAACTCAGGCATTGACTGGCAAATGGACAGATGAGCACTCAGAAGAAATAAAGAGAGGAATTTCAATAAAACTCGGCTACGCTGACACATCCTTTTATAAATGTCCAAATTGTGATGAACCGGAATGCTATTCAACAAAACCAGTTTGCAAGCATTGTGGAAGCGAAACTGAATTTTTAAGAAAAGTTTCATTTGTTGATGCTCCAGGGCATGAGACGCTTATGGCAGTTGTTATATCTGGCGCCGCCATAATGGACGGCGCATTGCTCCTTATTGCTGCAAATGAAAAGTGTCCTCAGCCCCAAACTGAAGAGCATCTGATGGCACTTGATATTGTTGGGGCGAAAAATGTTATAATTGTTCAGAATAAGATTGATCTTGTTGGAAAAGAAGGAGCGATGAAAAATTATGGTGAGATAGTTGATTTTTTGAAAGATACAATAGCAAGCAATTCACCAATAATTCCAGTATCTGCACATCATGAAATAAATCTAGATGTCCTTATCATGGCAATACAAGAATTTATCCCTACTCCAGCTAGAGATAAAAATAAGCCACCATTGATGTACTCTGCAAGAAGTTTTGATGTAAATAAGCCTGGAACAAAACCATCTGATTTAAAAGGTGGGGTAATAGGCGGCTCATTAAAGCAAGGCGTGCTAAGGGTAGGGGATGAAATAGAAATAAGGCCCGGAGTAAAAGTGCAGGCTCATGGAAAAACAACATATGAGCCAATTTTTACAGAAATTGCATCCATAATGACAGGTGGGGAATTTGTCGAGGAAGCTTACCCTGGTGGATTGCTTGCAATAGGAACATATCTCGACCCCTCTTTTACTAAAGCTGATGGGCTTGCAGGGAAAGTTGTTGGAAAAAATCTTCCGCCTGTTTTTTATGATTTGTGCATGGATTTGCATGTTATTGAAAGAGTGGAAGGAAAAGATTTAGGAAAAATAAGGAGCAACGAATCGCTTATGCTTACTGTAGGAACCGCAACAACTGTTGGTGTGCCAAAAAATATAAAAAAGGATTATATTGAAGTAGATTTAAAAATCCCAGTTTGCGCAGAAAGCGGGCAGAGAGTTGCTATTTCTCGTAGCATAGGTGGGAGGTGGCATTTATATGGATATGGTGAGATAAAATGAGAGCTGTAGTGTTAGATACAAATGCCCTTATGATGCCATATCAATTTGATATAAATATTGAAAAAGAATTAACTCGCTTATTAGGAGTTTGCAGAATAATTGTTCCAAGAAGTGTTGTTGAAGAAATTGAAAAAATTGCTGAGAAAGGTGGAGAAACAGGAAGGGCGGCGCAGCTTGCTTTAAGTATAATAAAGAAAAGATGCTTTAGGGTTGTTGAAACCGAAAGAAAAGGAGATGATGGAGTTATTGAAACAGCAATTAAGACAGAGGCAGCGATTTTAACAAATGATAAGGAATTAAAGAAAAAAGCAAAAGAACTTAAACTTACAGTAATATATTTAAGAGAAGGAAAAAAGCTTGAAATGGAGGAAATACCATAATGAAATATGGAGAAAGAGAAATAAAGAAAGCAAAAATTGAATTATGGGAAAATCCTTTTCCTGATAAAAATTATTTTATTGAAATAACTTTTTCAGAATTCACTTCTCTCTGCCCTCGCTCTGGCTATCCTGATTTTGCAACAATAAAGATAAGATATATACCTGATAAATATATAGTTGAACTTAAATCTCTTAAACTTTATCTTAACTCATATCGCTACAAATATGTAACTCATGAAGAAGCAACAAACAAAATTTATAAAGATTTAAGCGAGGCATTAAAGCCAAGATTTATTGAAGTTATTGGCGATTTTAATTTAAGAGGAGGAATAAAGACAGTTGTAAGAGTAGCATCTGATACATGCTAACATTTTTCAATAAAATTTATATTTAGGTAAGGTATTAAACACGTGATTGAAATGGCAGCATATAAAAAAATGGGTATAATTTTTTTAAGTATATTGATGCTAACATCGACTTTTCCAGTTTATAGCGGCTCTAGCCGAGGTGAAAACCTGGAAAATAGTGAAACACTTCTGTATAAAATAAATTTTCCAGAGCCATCCCTTAAAGAAATTGAGGTGAATGGAAAAGAGTTTACTATAGTAGAGATACCTGATTGTATTAATACCGGCAAAAGTGGAGCCCCCTCCTTGCCTGTGTATGGTGTGCAGATTCTTCTTCCTTATGGAAGTGAATTAGAAGAAGTAAAAGTAAAAGGTGAAAAAACCGCGATATCAACAAATCTTAGGGGGAAACCAGTATTTCCATACCAAGAGCCTGTGCCCATTGGATATAAGGGAAAGGAATTTTTCATTGATGAAAATGCTTATAAAATTGAAAAATATCCTGAAAAAATTTACGATGTTATAGGAGTTGGATATTGTAGAGGATATGCAATACTTGCAATGAATTTATTCCCTGTAGAGTATTATCCCGTAGAAGGGGAGTTATTTTACTATCCATTAATTGAAATAGAATTAAAATTAAATAAGAACGGTTATGTAAATGAGTTTTACAGAAATAATCCGAATGATAGAAGTTATGTTGCTTCTCTTGTAATTAACCCAGAGATATTAGATTCTTATAAAGTAAAAAGCGTATTTGAATATCCTGGAGGAATTTGCGATCCTTCACAAAATTATGACTATGTAATAATCACCAGACAGGCACTTGCAAACTTCTCCGGAAATTATACCTGGGCACATTTCATCGCAAGGAAGCAGGCGGAAGGAATTCAGGCAATAGTAGTTACAGTAGAAGATATTGTAGCATGCCAAGCTTATTGGAACACAACTCCTATTTTTAATGATACCCCAGCAAAAATAAGGGAATTTTTGAGAGATGCTTATATTGACTGGGGGATTGAATATGTTCTTATTGCTGGAGATAATGATGGAAGTGCTATGGTTCAAAGAAGATTGCTTCACTATGGAACAGGAGCATATGCAGAAAATGTTGACTCAGATTTATATTGGAGCAACCTTGATAATACATTCAATAGTGATATGGATAGTCAGTGGGGAGAATCAGATGATTCAGGATTCGATTTGTATTCAGAACTATTTATAGGAAGTATACCATGCGATACTGGAACAGATATTTCAAACTGGCTCACAAAAAGCTTTTATTATGCAGACTCAATGGAAAAGGATTATCTTGAAAATGTTGGATTTTATGGAGGAGATACAGGATGGGCATGCCAAGGAGATGACTTTATGGATTTCACGTTGTATGGCACAAATAATTGGCTGGGTCCGGATCCAAATTATGATGGTCCGTGGCCAAGCTGGCTTGGCTTCCTCTATGGTTTCGACACATGGAATTTATCAAATCCAGGAATGGAATTCAATACAAGCGTTAGATGGACTGCTGAGCCGCCGAATCAAGGATGGCAAGGTGGCTCTGAATCTGCTGCAATTGCTGGTTTGAGAAATGCAATAAATAATAATCTCTGTGCAATTATAAATGGTATAGCCCATGCTAACGAGCATATGTCTCTGGATGTATATGATACAGAATGGGAGTCACAATATTTCAATACAAAACCATTTTTCATACATGATTACGGATGTCATTGTGGAGATATGGATGCAACAGATGATGGTGTGCTTCATTCAATGCTTTTCCATTCAAATATAGAGCTTGCTTTTGCATGCGTTTATAATACAGGATATGGATGGGGAAATTATTATTCAACAAATTCAAGTAGTGCATTGCAACAAAAATTATTCTGGGATTACATGCTCAATACAAGCAAGTGTGGCGGAGTAATAAACTGGCGCCTTGGAAAAGCGCAAGCCTATTCAAAAGATGCAATGGCTCCTACTATAAATTGGGATCCTGGATATGAGACCTGGCGAGGAATTATCGAAAGCTGTCTGCTGTTTGGTGATCCTCATCAATTAATCAAGCCGCCAGAACTTCCAGAGCATAATGTAGGGGTTGTCTCCCTTAAAGTAGATGACCATGTTTTACCTGGTGAGCAGGTTTATATAAATGCAACTATAATAAATAGTGGCTTGAACAATGAAACAAATGTTATTGTAAGATGTCGTATAAATGAAACAGAGATAGGAAATATAACAATTCCATTTTTCCAAAGCCAAACAATGCAAGAAGTAAGCTTTTTATGGATTCCAGCAATGGGATGGTATAATGTTGTTATAAACGTAACTATTCCAGGGGTAGAAGAAAATATCACTGTAGATAATGAAAAGAGCAAAGTTGTTGTTGCTGGGCCTGATGTCGCAGTTTCTTCAATAGATACACCTGTTTTTGCATCGGTTGGTACTATTACTGAAATAAAAGCTACTTTAAGCAATTTGGGAAAAGAGGATGAAATAGTCACCGTAAAAATAGTTGTAAACAATGTAACAGTAGATAATATTTCATTGATTTTGCAAGGGAGAAGGACAGAGAATATT
The DNA here is from genome assembly GCA_038818725.1 of Thermoplasmatota archaeon. GTDB lineage: Archaea > Thermoplasmatota > E2 > UBA202 > JdFR-43 > JACIWB01. The sequence goes on from JAWAYL010000003.1 coordinate 61,665, forward strand.
TCATTGTTATGGAATCCTACCTATGAAGGATTTTATCCTGTAAAAATAGAAGTATTATGCGCAAATGATGTATATCCTGAAAATAACTTCAGAAGCAATAATGTAAATGTTGTAACTGCTTTAGGATATGTTCTTCTTGTGGATGATGATAAAGGAGACAATTATGAAATTTATTACGAAAATGCATTGATGGCAGCTGGTTATGTTTATACTCTATGGAATAGGGATGCGCAAGGAGTACCATCTCCTTCTTATATGGCAACATTTACAGCGGTTGTATGGTTTACTGGAGACGATTATACAACAACATTAACAGCCGAAGATATAAATGCCCTTACAACTTATCTAAACAATGGAGGTAAATTGTTTATAACAGGCCAAGATATAGGTTTTGATATAAATACGGATCCTTTCTATAGCAATTATCTACATGCTCAATATCTTGTAGATGATACAAATATTTATATCCTGAATGGGATAGCTGGTGACCCGATCGGAAATAATTTAACCATAGGCATCTCAAGTGGTGACGGGGCAAACAATCAGAATTGGCCATCTGGAATAAATCCGATAGGAGGAGCTACGCCGGTATTTCAATATTCTGGCTCATCTTATTATGGAGGAATAAAATACGCTGGAACATATAAAGTAGTTTATTTCTCATTTGGTTTTGAAGCAATTAATAGTATGGCTCATAGAACAGAAGTTATGAGCAGAATAATGAACTGGTTTGGGGGAGGAGGAAATGTATCAGATATTTATATAAATCCGTTGAATCTTGCATATGTAGTTGGAAGAGGAGAAATAATACATGAAAATATCGTGATCGGAAATTCAATAAATGCAACAAGGAATCTGACATTTTCAATATCCTTACCACATGGCTTTATATTGCAATGGACTCATCAGCACGGCGGCGACGGCCACTCAGAACTCGCCCAACCAGTAGGAGATATAGACGAAGATGGAATAAATGAATTTATTATTGGAGGATATGGAAGTGGAGGAACTTATATCTTTTCATATGATTCATATAGTAAAACATATGTGCAAGAACATTTCTGGACACATGCTGGTGGCTCCTATAATGTGCCTTCTGGAGCTTGTGTTGTTGATTTAGATGATAATGGTGACCTTGAGTTTGTGGTTTCGTGGGAATATAGTGGAGCAAATGGAATTCATGCTTATGATTGGAATGGAACAACGCTTACGGAGCTTGCGTGGTATACAGGCACAGGATACGAGTTTGCATATGATGTTTATGCGTGTGATTATGACGACGATGGAGATGTTGAAGTGCTAATTGCAAATAGACCATCTTCTTCCACTGGCTATCATGTTACTGCTTTAAGATGGAATAATACAACAAATCAATTTGAGAGAGAAATTTCATGGGGCAGTGGTCAAGCAACAGAATGTCCAATGGTATGGAGTGGAGATACTGATGGAGACGGAAAAACTGAAGTTATTGCAAGTGCTGGTACAAATACTGTATATGCTTTAAATTATCAGAACGGGAGTTGGCTGGCTACTATAGTTGCAAGTGGTCTGCCAGCTCATCCGTACGGTGTGGCATGCGGTGATTTAGATAGTGATGGGATAGATGAAATTGCTTTCGGATTAGATGGAACACAGGCTTATATATACAAATGGAATGCAACATCTTCATCTTATCAACAGGTCTGGTACTATAATTATGCAGGAGAAAGTGATATTATAGAAGGAGTTGCAATTGGAGATGTAGATAATGATGGGCTAAAAGAAGTGGTTATTGGTCCAACTTATTTACACATTGTTAAATGGAATGGAACAGCATACAAAGAAGTTGCTACAATAACTGAAACCCAAGGAATGCTCGCTGGAGTAAATGTTGGAGATTTTGACAGCGATGGGAAAAATGAAATTAAAGCTTGTGACATTTTATCAGATGTGGGTAAGGAATGGATATTTGAGTATATAGAAGAGCCAAATTGGATTTTAATAAATCCAACGAATGGAACACTTCAGCCTGGACAAGAAATAAATATATCTCTAACTATCAATACAGCAAATCTTGAGAATTTAACAAAAATTTATTTGCAGATAAATACAAATGATCCAGATGAAGCTATAATCCGCCTACCACTCTATATTTCTGTATTAAATGAAATAACCCATAACTTCTCCTTAGTTAATCCTTGGAACTTAATTACAATTCCAGTTTTAGCAAATTTAACTGCAAAAAGCTTAATTGAAAATATCTCAGCTTGTAATGTTGTTGTAAGATGGGATCCAATAAATCAAAGCTATAAAATATATACAGCAGGAATGCCAGAGCAATATAATTTTGCTTTAATTCCAGGAAATGGCTATTTTGTTGGATTAAATAATCAAGCAAATTACTCAATTACAGGAATGCCAATAAGTAGTGTAGAAGTAAATTTAAGTGTTGGATGGAATATGATAGGATGGTTTAAAGATTCAACAAATGCAAAGAGCTTAATGCAAAATATAACATCATGCAATATTGTATGCAAATGGGATGCAATAAATCAGAAATATAAAGTATATGTGCAGGGAATGCCAGATTCATATAACTTTGCTATAAACAGAGGAGATGGAGTATTTGTAAGCGTTACTCAGCCAAGCATATGGCATGGAGAGGGATAAAATGAGAAAAATTATAGCAATTTTTGTTTTCTTCTCCATCTTTCTCTTATCTTTTTTAAATTTTTCTACAGGAGGAAGCCAAATTAAGAGGAGCAACTTAACTATTAATGCCTTTAACAATGGTGAAAAAATATTGATTGACTTAAAAATAGAAAAATTTGATTCTCAACAAATAGAAATAGATGGAAAAAGATATTACAAGGTTGGTATTGAAAAGGAAGGAAAAATAATGGAAAAGGGTTATCCAGAGCTTCCCAAGATATGTAGGAGTGTTATAATTCCTGATAATATGGAGATGGAGGCAAGGATAATAGATGCAAAATTTATAGAATATGAAAATATAGATGTTGCACCTTCTAAGGGAAGCATTCTCCGAACTATAGATCCAGATGAAGTTGAATATGAATTTGGAGAGATATATAAGGAAGATAAATGGTATCCTGGAAATATAGTAAATTTAAGGGAGCCATATATCTTAAGAGATTTTAGAGGGCAAACAGTGGAGATTTATCCTCTTCAGTATAATCCAGTTCAGAAGAAACTAAGATTTTATACTGATATAACCTTAGAAATATATCCAAAAGAGGAAGGAGGAGCAAATGTGTATGAGAGAACAAAACCGCTTGAAAAAATTGATAGAGAGTTCAATGAAATTTACAAGAAACATTTTATAAATTATAACAGTGCCAAATATATTCCTGTTGAAGAGGATGGAGGAATGCTTATAATATGTTATGATAGTTTTTACTCCTCAATGCTTCCCTTGGTTAGATGGAAAAACATGAAAGGGATACCAACTGAAATAGTAAATTTATCTGCTATAGGAAATACTCCAACTGCTATAAAAAATTATATCGTAAATTACTACAATACCCATGATTTAACTTTTGTTTTGCTTGTTGGAGATGCCCAGCAAGTGCCAAGCATGTCTGCTGGAGGATATGCTTCTGATCCAAGCTATTCATATATAGTTGGAAATGATCATTACCCAGATTTATTTGTTGGAAGATTTTCCGCTCAAAATATAGCCCAAGTTGAAACACAGGTAAATAGGAGCATAAATTACGAGAAATACCCACAAATAGCAAATTGGTATAGCAAAGGAGTTGGAATAGCATCATCGCAAGGACCAGGAGATGACAATGAATACGACTATCAGCATATAAGAAATATAAGAAATAAATTACTCAATTACACCTATATCCAAGTTGATGAGTTATATGATGGTTCTCAGGGCGGAGAAGATGCGCCTGGCAATCCAACGCCGAGCATGGTTGCATCATCTATAAATGCTGGAAGGGGGATAATAAATTATTGCGGGCATGGAAGTGCAACTTCATGGACTACATCTGGATTTAGCAATAGCGATGTAAATTCTCTCCTAAATGATAATATGCTTCCTTTTATATGGTCTGTTGCTTGTGATAACGGAAAGTTTGATACATATGATACATGTTTTGCGGAAGCATGGCTGAGAGCAACCCATAATGGACAGCCAATCGGAGCAATAGCAACATTTATGTCTTCAAGAACTCAATACTGGAATGAGCCAATGGATGCACAGGATGAAATGGTTGATATACTAGTTGAAACATATTCAAATAATATAAAAAGAACATTTGGAGGTATATCCTTTAATGGGTGCATGCATATGAATGATGTATATGGCTCCAGTGGTTATACAATGACAGATACTTGGCATGTTTTTGGTGACCCTTCACTTGAAGTAAGAACTGCTACACCAACAAATATGAGTGTAGAGCATCCTTCAAGTGTAAGGGCTGGAAATGTATCAATTTTGATAAATGTTAGCGGGGCAACAAAAGCACTTTGTGCAGTTTCAAAAGATGGGATTTTATTAGGAAGAGCATACACAAATGCCAGCGGGCAAGCAATTATTAACTTTACAATAAATGAAACAGGCTACGTAGATTTTGTTGTTACTGCGTATAACAAGGTACCATATATAACTACAATAGAGGTTTTACCTGCTGAAATAACCCATAACTTCTCCTTAGTTAATCCTTGGAACTTAATTACAATTCCAGTTTTAGCAAATTTAACTGCAAAAAGCTTAATTGAAAATATCTCAGCTTGTAATGTTGTTGTAAGATGGGAT
>JAWAYL010000003.1:66532-71073 GCA_038818725.1 Thermoplasmatota archaeon
CAAATTACTCAATTACAGGAATGCCAATAAGTAGTGTAGAAGTAAATTTAAGTGTTGGATGGAATATGATAGGATGGTTTAAAGATTCAACAAATGCAAAGAGCTTAATGCAAAATATAACATCATGCAATATTGTATGCAAATGGGATGCAATAAATCAGAAATATAAAGTATATGTGCAGGGAATGCCAGATTCATATAACTTTGCTATAAACAGAGGAGATGGAGTATTTGTAAGTGTTACTCAGCCAAGCATATGGCATGGAGAGGGATAAAACTTTTTCTTCTTAATTTTTGGCCGAAATATTTATAAACTAATTTTCTATATACATTTGGAGGCAGAAAATGAACGAAAAAAATGCAGAAAAAAAGGTTGTAAGTTTGTTGGTAGTTAGCATACTAGCGATGGCATCTTTTGTACCAATAGCAATAGCAGATCAACCAGGGCAACCAATTCCAAGATTTATCTATGGATACTGCTACTATATGAACTATGGAGGAACTCCAGCAACATATGCAAATGTTAAGCTTACAAATAGCACAGGTGCTATACTTCAAATAATGACAGATGAATATGGAATATATGTAGCAGATGTAGGAAGTGCGGGATGGCAAGTGGGCGAAGATGTGCTTATAGAAGTATTTGGAAATGCATCACAGGGATACGATGGATGGTATGGAAGGGCGGAAACAACTGTTCCATTAACAGGTATATGGAAGAATATTACATTGAAGCCACCTGGCTGGGGAGGACTTAATGAAGGCTTTGAAGGAGGAGCAATTCCATCTGGATGGACTGTTATAAATAATGATGGAGATACTTATCAATGGGAAGCATACAATGCAGGAACAGGTGCTCATACAGGAAGCTGGGTTGCAAGAGTTCACTGGAACAGTGCTGGAAATGATGACTGGCTTATTACACCCCATCTTTCAGTAAAAGCGGGAGATAAATTCAGCTTCTGGGCAAAATCATATTCATCATCTTACCTAGAGGACTTTGAAGTATGGCTTTCAACCGCAGGAAATACAATACCTGAATTTACAGTATTGCTTGGAACTGTTCACAATGTTCCATACACATGGACATATTATGAATATGATTTATCCACATATGCTGGGCAACAGGTATACATTGCGATAAGATGTATTTCAGTAAATGATTTTTATCTCTATGTAGATGATGTAGTTGGACCAAGCCTTGCTTTGCCAGATGATGACTTTGGAGCCACTTCAATTACTATCTCACCAGCTCAAACCGCTCTTGTTCCATATTATGAGCAGGGAACAGATATAACTATAGATGTAACAGTTAAAAACTTTGGAGAAAATAGCTGGGATGAAGTTCCAGTTACAGTAAAAATAACAAATTATGAAACATCAACAGTTGTATATCAGCAAACAAAATATACACATGTAATAGGAAAATTGCAAACTGAAACTATATCATTTACATGGCATGCGGAAACAGTTTGCCTGCACATTATTGAAGCATATACTGAATTACCAGGAGATGAAAATCCAGCAAATGATGCAGCTCCAGTAAAATATGTTGGAATATACAAGCAAGGAGGAATTTTTGAAAGCTTTGAAGGAACATATCCACCAACCTATTGGTCACAAGTAAATACAAGCACTAGCACTTCTTATGCAATTCATGGAAGTTATTCGGTATATTTCAGCTACTTAACTGTAACTGAAAGAATTCTTGTAACTCCAAGAATGACAGTTGCAAGTGGTGATACTTTTGCATTCTGGTTCTTAAAAGCATATACTTCTTCCGCTGGAGAATATTTCAGAGTTGAATATGGCTCAGATTTAACAGGATGGACAGAATTGATGAACCTTTCCTATAACGACTTAAATGGAATGAATAGCTATACATGGTATTATTTCTCATTTGATTTATCATCACTTGCTGGACAGACAATTCAAATACGCTTCTATTATGCACCAAAAGGTGGAGCAAGCATTTGGATTGATGCAGTAAAAGCGTCAGTAATGGCTCCATATCATAATGCAGCAGTCATTTCAATAGATGCCCCAGTAAGCGGACCCGCTGGCTTGCAGGTGCCAGCAGCAACAATAAAGAATAAAGGAACAGTTCAGGATACATTTGATGTAACCTTCAATATATATCAGATTGGTGGCTCACTATTAAGCGAAGGATTTGAAACAAGCGTCCCGCCACCCGGATGGACAGAACAAATAGTTAATGACCCAGGAACAGACCCAGATTGGAGCCAGGTAAGCAGTGGAACAAATCCAAGCTGCACACCTCATAGTGGAAGCTATATGGCAAAGTTCAATTCATTTAATTGTCCATCTACCGCATCTGCAAGATTATATACTAATATGCTCGATTTCAGTTCATATCCGAATTTATTCCTTGCATTCTGGATGTATCATGATACAGGATATCCAACAAAACTTGATAGAATAGTCATTCAATATTCATTAGATGGTTCAACATGGAATGATATTGCAACAATTTATAGATACGACGGCTCAACTGGATGGAAACAGCATACACTTGATTTATCTTCATATGTAGGAGGGCAAAGCCAGGCATGGATTGGATTCCTTGCAATAAGCGACTTTGGAAACAACATGTATATAGATGATGTTGAAATTAGAGAATTAACTCTTGTATATACTGATAGCGGACAAATTACATTGCCAGCTGGACAGCAGGGACAAATTACTTTTGATCCATGGCTTGGACTTGTTGGAACATACCTTGTTACAGTAGATGTAACTGTGGCTGATGATTATGATTTAACAGATAACCATATGGCGACAATAATTACATTAACAGATAACATTCCACCTGAAATAACAAATGTTCAGGCGATTCCACAAAGCCAGACAAATGCGCCACCTAACTTTGTAAATATAACAGCGGAAGTAACTGATAATGTTCAAGTTGCTCTTGTTGAAGCAATTATAACATATCCAGATTCAAGTGTGCATACATTCCCAATGAATGAAGCAAAGGGAATTTATTATTTAAATCAGGAATATACTGATGTTGGAACATATTACTTTGATATACATGCAGTTGATATTTATAATAATGAAAATACAGCAACAGGTTACTGGTTTGAAATAACAGAAAATAATCCACCAGATGCTCCAACAAATCCATATCCAGCGAATGGAGCAACAGGTGTGCCAGTAACAACAGTTATGAGTGTTGATGTAAGCGATCCAGATAATGAGCCATTAACAGTTTATTTCTACTGGGCAAACAACACGCTTATAGGAACTGCATCTAATGTTCCAAGTGGAGGAACAGCAACAATTGGTCCAATTACATTAAATGAGCTAACAACTTATGAATGGTATGCGGTTGCATTTGATGGAATGTATTCAACACCATCTCCAACATGGAGCTTTACAACAGGAATGGCAATGCCACCATATATTGAAATTGGTAATCCAGCATCAACAACATGCACTGGTTATGTGCCAACTTATGGTTTCTGGGATTATAGCTGGAGCGCTGTAATATACTTGCAATCTGAAATTGGATATGAATTTGATATAGTCAAGATAGCATATGATGTATGCAATAACCCAGCTATGTATACATTCCAGAATCAAAAGATTTATATGGGTCATACAACACTAAGCTCATGGCCAGATTCAACACAGCCAGATAACAGCACATTAACTCTTGTATATGAGGGACCAATAACATTTAATGGACCAGGATGGCATGAAATTGAATTGCAAACACCATTCCATTATAACAATGTTGATAATCTCGTGATTTATTGGGAAAATCAGGATGGAAGCTGGGCAAGTGGATATCCAACATTTAGATACACTTCTCAGACAAATAGAGCAAAATATGATTATGCCGATTACACATGGCCACCGCCAGCGCCAGGCTATGTTGGCGCATATATGGCAAATATCAGATTATATCGCCAGATAAATTATGATGTAGGAGTTAAATCAATTAATTATCCACTCAATGGCTCAGCAATTGGTGAAACTACACCAGTATTTGTAAATGCTACAGTAAAGAACTATGGTGCACAGCCAGCAACATTTAATGTAAATTGTACAATAACAAAGATAGTTAAGGAAGAGAAACCATTATGGGTATATGAAGATTTCACAGCAACATGGACTGATCAAAATGGAGACGGCTTTACTGAACCACCTGGATGGATAAATGATGTATATAATACAGGACCAAGCACATATTATTATCCATACTGGCATCAAAATACAGCTTATTACCATACTTCACCAGCTGCAGCATTTGTATGGTGGGACTATGAAGACCAGGATGAATATCTTATAACTCCACAAATTGATTTAACAACCGCAACAAATCCAAAGCTTGAATTCTATTCATATGTATATCGTGGCTCAACATATGGCGACCACTACTGGGTAGATATATCAACAGATGATGGGCAGACATGGACTCACTTGCTTGACTTCTCAAGCTTGAGTGGAGGATGGGACTATTGGGGCACATTATATCAGATTGATTTATCAGCATATACTGGCCAGGTAGTAAG
>JAWAYL010000004.1:0-53501 GCA_038818725.1 Thermoplasmatota archaeon
TAAGCCAATTATAAATAAAGAAAAATGCATAAAATGCTATCGATGCTGGATTTTTTGCCCGGACGCTACAATAGTAATTGAGGAATTTCCTATTATTGATTACAATTACTGCAAAGGATGTGGAATATGTGCAAATGAATGTCCTGTAAATGCGATTTCAATGGAGAGGGAGGGGAAATGATAGTTATAGATACCGCAAATCATATTTCCGCTCTTGCTGCAAAAATGGCAAGGCCTAAGGTTATAGCTGCCTATCCTATAACTCCTCAAACAACAATTGTTGAAAGACTTGCTGAATATGTTGAAAAAGGAGAGCTTGATGCGGAATTTATAAGAGTTGAATCAGAGCATTCAGCGATGACAGCATGCATTGCAGCAGAAGCATGTGGAGTAAGAACTTTTACCGCAACTTCTTCTCATGGCCTGCTTTTGATGCACGAAATGCTTCACTGGGCTGGACTCGCCCGCCTGCCAGTTGTGATGGTGAATGTAAATCGTGCAATAGGACCCGGATGGAATATATGGAGCGATGCGAATGATTCGATGGCCCAGCGCGACACAGGTTGGCTTCACTTTTATTGCTCAAGCAACCAGGAAGTTTTTGATACAATTATACAGGCATATAAAATTGCTGAAAATGAAGAAATTATGCTACCTGCAATGATTTCATATGATGGGTTTATATTGAGCCACACATCGATGCCAGTTGAAGTTCCTTCTCAAAAAGAAATAGATGAATTTTTACCTCCTTTTAAACCAGCATGGAACATTATTGATGAAACAATTACCCACGGAAACATAATCGAGCCATTTAACTATGCAAGGATAAGATATGATATGATGATTTCAATGGAAAAGGCAAAGAAAATAATTGAAGAAGTAGGAGAAGAATTTGGAAAAAAATTTTCTCGCTATTACGGGCTAGTTGATGAATATAAATGTGATGATGCTGACTATGTAATAGTTGCGATGGCATCTATTGCTAGTGAGGCAAAATTTGCTGTTGATAGGCTTCGTAGCAGAGGAGAAAAAGTAGGGGTAGCTAATTTAAGAACGCATCGCCCTTTGCCATTTGAAAAATTGAAATATGATAAAATTATTGTTATAGAAAGAGCTCTTTCCCCTGGACTAGGAGGTATAGTATATAATGAAATTAAGGGAAAAGTAAAGGAAGCATATGGTTTTATTGCTGGAATAGGAGGAATGGATGTGAGCTATAAAGATATTGAAAAAATGTATGAGCTTGCGAAAAAAGGAAAAGAAGGATTTTATCCTTTTGAGGTGAGTTGATGGCAATAAAAGATTTGCCAAAAGAAGAATATATTCTTAAAGGGCATGCGGCTTGTCCCGGCTGTCCTATTACAATTGCATTGCGCATAGCATTAAAAGCTCTCGGTAAAAAAGTTATATTTGTCGTTCCCGCTTCATGTAGTGCAGTAATTCAAGCCATATATCCAAAAACATCTTTTGCATTTCCTACACTTAATATTGCATTTGAAGCAAGTGCAGCAGCAGCTAGTGGCGTAGCATCTGCTCTAAAAATGCTGGGAAAAGAAGATATTACACCTGTTGTATGGGCAGGAGATGGAGGAACCTATGATATAGGCTTGCAAGCTTTATCTGGAGCTCTTGAAAGAGGAACAAATTTCATATATGTTTGCTATAACAATCAGATGTATTCAAATACAGGCATCCAGAGAAGTGGAGCTACGCCTTATGGAGCATGGACAACAACAACATGGAGTGGGAAAAAGGAATATGAGAAAAATTTTGCAGAAATTGTAATGGCTCATCACATTCCTTATATTGCTACTGCTACAATTGCATATCCTGAAGACTTATATAGAAAAATGAAAAAGGCGAAGGAAATTGCTGGCCCCCGCTATATAGAAATTCTCGCCCCCTGCCCGCCTGGATGGAGATTTGATATGAGTAAAACTGTTGAGATGGCTAGACTTGCAGTTGAAACAGGAGCATGGGTTCTTTATGAAGCTGTTGATGGAAAAATTGAGTTTAATCTTGAAAGCAAAAAAATTCTTGAAGGAAAGGAAAGGAAGCCTATTGAGGAATGGCTTAAAATGCAGGGAAGATTTGCCCATCTTAAAAGCGAAGATGTAGAAAAAATAAAGAAATGGATTGATGATAAATGGGAGCATTACAGGAAAATTTACTCAATGAAATAAAAAATTTATATAAAAATAGAAAAGAAGAGATAGAGAAAAGAATAGAGGAATTTAAAAATAAAAAAAGAAAGGAAGAAATTCTTGCAGAACTTATATTTTGTCTTCTTACCCCTCAATCAAAAGCAAAATTTTGCTGGCAAGCTGCAAAAAATATTTTAGAAAAAAAATTGAGTTGCGAGGAAGAAATAAGAAAAGAGCTTGAAAAAATAAGATTTAAAAATAGGAAGGCAAGATATGTTTTGAACGCAATGGAAAATTTTGATAAAATTAAAAATATAAAAAATATGAAAGCAAATGAAGCAAGAGAATATCTTGTTAAAAATATAAAAGGAATGGGATATAAAGAAGCAAGCCATTTTTTAAGGAATATAGGGTTTCTAAATTTTGCAATTCTTGATAGACATATTCTAAAAAATTTGAAAAATTTAGGAATTATAGATGAAATTCCAAAAAATCTTTCAAGAAAAAAATACATTGAAATAGAAGAAAAAATGAGGAAATTTTCTGAAGAAATTTCAGTGCCAATGAGCCATCTTGATTTGCTTTTATGGTGCAAGGAAACAGGAGAAGTTTTTAAGTAATGCTTCCATTAGTTAAAAATAAAACAAAGCCAAAAATAACAAATCCTTCTCTTGTTTTTTCTTTTCCTCCAGCTTCGAGATGAATTTTTATTTTAGAAAAGGTTATAAAGAAGGCCTCTCCCAGCCCAATTATCGTATGAGGAGGGATATCAAATGCGCCAGTATGATTGCTCTCTTTTCCAATAACACTAAAATTTACATAATAAGATGCGATGATTGTTTCATTTCTTCCATTATATACACCCACCACATATCCAAATCCATAATCATTTTCTTCATATACTGCGCTATTAATGCCAGCGCTGATATAAAGCTCAACGTTGCTTCCTTCATTTACGTATTCATATGCTCCTATGTCATAGCCGCTTCCTTGAGGTCTTGGTGTGCCATCGTAATCGATGGGTGGGGCGTTGTGGGGTGTGCCTGCATCTATGGCAATGCTACCTTCTTTTAAATGAAAATCCCATCTGTTTAAACTAACAAATAAGCTATTAATATCAAAGGAAACTAAGGAATTAACATCTTGATTGCTGTAGCTACTCCATTTTCCATTTTCAATATCGCTCGATGAAAATTCATCAGTGTAGGCAACTGAAATAACCCTCTCTAAATTATCATTATGGAATATGTTATAATCTCCATGATAATTAGCGATGCTCATTTCTTCAAATGCCAAACCAATATTATCTCCTCCAGCCAATATACAGTTATACATGTATAAGCTATCAGATGAACTTTCCACCCATATATTGTATATTTTTGCATCTACAAAATCGCAATTTTGAAGTAAAATGCTTCCTTCTTTTCCATCCCAATCTAATTCAACATTTGCAATATTATTTCCATATCCTAAACAATTGACAAGAGTTATATTGTCTTCCCATAGTTTATATCCAGAATTCCAGCAATGATGAGCTGAACATCTGCTCAATGTAGTATTTTTAGCACTGATATCAAATCCATCAAATACATCATAAGATTTACATCCAATAAATGAAAAGTTTTGCTGGTTTCCATGGCCGATGGCGAAGCCATCCACATTCTGGCTTCTATCAATAGCAGAATGAGCGGTGCAATTAATGAACAAACCATTGTAACAATCTTTTCCTCCAGAAGGAGAGGCATCGATTCCATACAGGATAAAATTATATACTTCTACATTTTCCAAAATAAAATCATGGGTTCCATCCGCAATGCCAATACCATAAAAAACATTATAAACTTTACATTTGCTTATTTCAATATTAGATGAATTTACAATCCATATTCCTGTATTATAATTGCATATTTCCATCCCTATAAATTTAAAATATTTTGAGTTAATAATTACTCCTGTGCTTTCTGCATTTTTTCCATCTATAATTGGCTTTTCTTCCATATAGGCTGAAAATATAATATAGTCAATTTCATTTCCTTCTTTTGAAATATAAACCTGTTCATTATAAATTCCTCCTCTTATATAAACCGTATCTCCAGCTTTTGCCACATTTGCTGCATGCTGGATTGTTTTCCATGGCAAATTAAATGTTCCAGGATTGTTATCATTTCCCCAAGGAGCAACATAGTATGTATTATTAGAGGGATATGATTTTCCACTGTTTGGTAAGGGAAATAAAAATACGAAGGCAATTATTAAGCTAAATAATTTTCTCACGATTTAAAAAAAAATTTTTTATATTTAAGGATTGTGAGAAAATTCAAAAACAAAATATATCCATCAAAAGAAATGATAAAAGAAGCTATTTTAAAAAATTTTAACTCTTCTAAATCCTCTTCTTACAAAAGATGAAAAAGAATAAATTTTGCATTTGAATGGATTGAAAAAGCTATTTTCTCCTCCTATTATTACTCTTTTTTTCATTATTTCATCAATTGCGTCGTCGATGCTTTCCGCATTCATCTCTGTATATATTTTTCCCATTTCCCATAAATAGTGACCATCACTTCCTGCCGTGAATGGTATGCTATTTTTATTTGCAAAATCAATTGCTTTTTTATTCTGGTAAGGAAAATTCCTTCCATTGATTGCTTCAATTGCATCCGCATTAATTTTTATTTTTGAAAATCTAAAAGGGTGAGCAACAATTGCTATTCCTCCTTTTTGATGTATCTCTTCTATAATGTTGTTTCTTGCATTTATTTCTTCTTCTATTCCAATCGCAAGAATATGTCCTTTTGTTGTTTTTATTTCCATTCCAGGAATTACAATAAAATTTTTTGAAATTTTCATTGCCTTTCTTGCTCCTTCAAGAGTGTTATGGTCAACAACTGCTATTCCTGAAAAATTCATTTTTTTCATATATCTTATAATATCTTCTGGCTTTTCATTTCCATCAGAAGAATAAATTGTATGAATATGCATATCAAACTTCATCTTATTACGCATCCATCCTTAACTTTTCCATCAATTTCTATTTCTCCTTCTTCATCTCTCAAAAATTTTCCATTATATTCCACTTTTCCATTTCTTGAAATCATTCTTATCTTAGAGAATTCTTCATAATCTATTTCCTCTTTAGCATCTTTTTTTATTCCATCAATAAAAACATCACTTCCTTCTCTTCCTTTTGCAAGCAAAATAAAAGGTTTTCCTCCTTCATCCGCAGCAAGTAGCATTCCTTTTGATGCTACGCCTCTTATTTTCGCCTCTTTTAGATTTGCAAGATATACAATTTTTTTATTTATCAGCTCTTCTTTTTTGTACCATGGCTTTATTCCCGCAACAATTTTTCTTTTTCCTAATTCCCCAACATCGAGCTCAATTATGTAAAGCTTATCTGCATTTGGATGCTCCTCTATGCTATTTATTTTTGCAACCCTTAAATCAATTTTTGAAAAAGGTTCTTCAATTATATCTTTTAACTCTATTTTGCTGAAAAGAGGGTATGGGGAAGGTAATTCATTTTCCTCTATTTCTTCCAAAGCATCTTCCCATTTATGGCTATGAATGCTATCTTTGTATCCAAGCATTTTCCATATTTTTTCAGCTGTTTTTGGCATATATGGGGCGGATGCTATTGCAAGAATTTTTACTATTCTAAGGCAAACGTTTATTATGCTTTCGCATCTCTCTTTATCCTCTTTAATATATCTCCATGGTTCTGAAGAATTTATATATTGATTTCCTATCTGAGCAATTTTCATCACTCTTTTTATTCCTTCTTTAAAATTGCATTTTTCAATCATTTCCCCAGCTTCAATAAAATTTTTTTTAGCTTCTTCGAGAGCAATCTCATCAATTTTATCCGCTTTTTTATATCTTGTTACTCTTCCAAAATTTTTATATGCAAAAGAAATTACTCGATGAATGAAATTTCCATAAATTCCAACAAGCTCATTGTTATTTTTTGCAACAAAGTCTTCCCAATGCCAGCTGGCATCATGCTTCTCTGGCATATTTACAGCTAAATAATAGCGTATTGCATCAACATTAAATTTGCTAACTATATCTGGAAGCCATATTCCAATACCGCGAGATTTAGAAAATTGCTCTCCAGACAGGGTAAGATATTCATTTGCTGGCACATCATACGGCAGGTTAAGCCCGCCATGCGCCATCAGCATTGCTGGCCATATGATAGTATGGAAAGGGATGTTGTCTTTTGCAAGGAAATAATAATGCTTTGCATTGCCTTGCCACCATTTTTTCCATTCCTCACTTTTTCCAATTTTTTCAGC
Source organism: Thermoplasmatota archaeon (assembly GCA_038818725.1). GTDB lineage: Archaea > Thermoplasmatota > E2 > UBA202 > JdFR-43 > JACIWB01. Next base: position 6,443 of record JAWAYL010000004.1, read on the forward strand.
CCATTCCATTGAAGCAGAGAGATAGCCAATCACTGCCTCAAACCATACATATATTCTCTTATTTTCATATCCTTCAAATGGCAACTCTACTCCCCAAGTTAAGTCGCGAGTTATGGCCCTGTCTTTAAGTCCTGATTTTATGAAATTTATCGTAAAATTGATAACATTGTCACGCCACCATTTCTTATCTTCAAGCCATCTCAGCAATTTTTCTTCAAATTCAGATATTTTAAAGAAAAAATGTTCTGTTTCTTTTTTAACTGGCTTATCTCCACAAATTTTGCATACTGGCTGAATTATTTCAATTGCTTCGAGAGTTTTTCCACAGTCAATGCATTGATCCCCTCTTGCTCTTCCATTACAATATGGACATATTCCTTCAACATATCTATCTGGCAAAAATCTTTTACAATTTTCGCAGTATAAAGCAAGAATTTTTTTCTTATAAATATAGTTTTTTTCATATAGCTTTAGGAAAAATTCCTTAACAACTTTTTTATGGAAATCGTTGCTAGTGCGAGAAAAATTCTCAAAATATATTCCAAAATCTTCTATATTTTTCAAATGCTCTTCATGATAGCGATCAACAATTTCTTTTGGATGCTTCCTTTCTTTTTCAGCAGTTATTGTTATAGGAGTGCCATGCTCATCGCTCCCAGAAACCATAAGAACTTCATTCCCTCTCATCCTATGATAGCGAGCAAATATATCGCCAGGGAGCAAGCAACCCGCAAGCGTCCCTAAATGCAGTGAGCCATTTGCATATGGCCATGCAACTCCAACAAATATTCTTTCCATAAATGTGTATATAGAGCATTTAAAAATATGTTGTGGTATTTATTTTTGCATAATCCATTTCCAAAGAGGCAAGAAATCAATTATCCTATTCCCGATTTTTTAGCTTATTTTCATAATGCCAATTCTCTTAAAGTTTGAAGCTTTATTAGCAATCTCATTCATTAAATTAAAATAAATAAAAATATATTTTAAAAAATTATTCTATTTGTTGAAAAGCAAGGTTGCAATTGTTAAAAATGAAAACATATATGAAGCAACTTTTAAAGCACTGGATTATTTAGAATATGATTTAAAAGGAAAAATACTGATAAAGCCAAATTTAACACTGGATGTTAGCAAGCAAAGAAGAGCTTGCACAAATCCAGAAGTAATAGAAGCAATTATAGATGCTATAAGAAGTGGCGGTGGCCAAGCTTATGTTGGAGAAAGCTCGATGGTTGGATGCGATACAATGAAAGCTTATGAGAAAAGTGGATTAAAAGAAGTTTGTGAAAGGAAAAAGGTTAAATTTATTGATTTCAATAGATGCGAGCCATTAAAAATAAAAATAGAAGGAGAATTTTTAAAAGAAATAGTTGTTGCTAAAGAAATTCTTGATTTTGATAAAATAATTTCTGTTCCTGTAATGAAAACGCATGTTTTAACAGGAGTTACTCTTGCTATGAAAAATATGAAAGGCTTGCAATATAGAAATGAAAAAATAAGGCTGCATGAAAAAGGAATAAAAATGCTCCACATTGGCATAGTTGATATAAATGTTTCATTTAAGCCATATCTTGCTGTAATTGATGCCAGCTATGCGCAGGATGGCGAAGGGCCGGTTGCTGGGAATGTGAGGAAAATGGATTTAATCATAGCAAGCAGGGATGTTGTTTCTGCTGATGCAAGTGCATGCAGGGTTATGGGAATAAATCCTTATGAAATATATCATATAAAAAGAGGAGAAGAAAGAAGGCTTGGAAAAATAAGAGACGTTGAACTGCTTGGAGAAAAAATAAAAGATGTTAAAGAAAAATTCGAAAATCCTGTAAAAAGCAATAGGATAAAGTATAGAATATTTGATTTTGGAATGATGCTTGCATCAAGATTGAAAGGAACTAATAAAGAGGAAAACGCTTATAAAACAATAGCGGAACTTATGAAAACAAAGCCATTTATCAGCAATTATTGCAAAAAATGCGGAAAATGTACAGAAATATGTCCTCAAAAAGCAATAGAGAATTTTAAAATAAATCATGAAAAATGTGTTTCATGCATGATATGCATGGAAGGATGTCCTTTTAATGCAATAAAGATAGAGAAAATATCTCTTTTAAGAGGAATAAAAGAGATTATAAGATTTACTCCAGAGTTTTTTAAAAAATTATAAAATAGTTATTACAAAGGCAATAAGGGCGACAATTGATATCGATATTAAATTTACATCGCTATTATTCAATATTGCATCAGATGAATTCATTGTCCCTTTACCTTTTGCTTGGAATGTTGCTCCTAAAAATGAATCAATATGGCAACCAACAATCCCTAAAAAAGCACATAAAAAAACATTGGATATGCTTATTCCTAAAAGAAAATAGGCAGAAATTGAAATAATAAAAGCTCCAATAATTGCAATAATTTCTCCAAGCAAGGAAATTGCTCCGTTTGTGCCTGGTGAGACTTTTTTTAAATTTATTATCATATATGCATTGTTTGAAAAAACTCCTATTTCAGAAGCCATTGTATCTGAGAGAGCCACTGATATTGAAGCAACAAATGGTATGGAAAAGTCTGTATTTAAGTAAAAAGAAAATAATGCTATAAATGCAGGTATTATCCCATTTGCAATAACATTTGAAGCCTTTCTTGATTTTCTTTCAAGAAGCCTTCTTTTCTTAAAATTATGTCTATAGTGCGTTACAATTGCTCCAAAAACAAGAAAAATAAAAAGTAGAAAAAACCAGCCAAAACCTTTAGTAAGAATTATTGCTAAACCTATTGCAACTGCAGAAACTGCTCCTGTTAAATCAAGTATTCTTAAATAAAATGAAAGAATGCCAAATATAAAGCATATAAGAATTTTAAATAAAATGCTCATCCTTTCACTACACCAAGCGGGACCATCCTTGCAACCTTCAATGATAAGCCTGCTCCATGAGTGGCATTTACAACCATGCTAACATCTTTGTATGCATCTGGACTTTCTTCTGCCATTACAACCATGCTCGCAGGATGTGCATATATTCCTTTTTCCTCAAGCATTCTTGCAATTTCTGGACCACGCCATTTTCTTTTTGCCTCTTCTCTTGACATAACTCTCCCCGCTCCATGACATGTTGAGCCAAAAGCTTCTTCAGCTTTTTTTGTTCCTTTAAGCAAGTAGCTTTCGCTTCCCATATCTCCTGGAATTAAAACAGGTTGCCCAATGTTGCGATATTTTGCTGGTATATGCTCGCTATCTGGTCCAAATGAGCGTGTTGCACCTTTCCTATGAACACATACCTTCATTCTTTTCCCATCAACTTCATGCTCTTCAATTTTTGCTATATTATGGCAAACATCATAAACTATTTTCATTCCCATATCTTCCGCATCTTGCTTGAATATCTTTTCAAATGACTGGCGAACCCAATGCACAATCATCTGCCTGTTAGCCCATGCAAAATTTGCAGCGCATGCCATTGCCTTAAAATATTGCTCTCCTTCCTTGCTTTTTAATGGGGCGCAAGCCAGCTGGCGGTCTGGCAGCTCTATCTTATATTTTTTAACCGCTTGTTCAAGCACATGAAGATAATCAGTGCATATCTGATGACCGCAACCTCTTGAGCCTGTATGAATCATTACAACAATTTGATTTTTCTCAATTCCATAAACTTTTGCTGCATTTTCATCAAATATTTCCTCGACTCTCTGAATTTCAAGGAAGTGATTTCCGGCTCCAAGTGAACCAACTTGGGACATGCCTCTTTCCTTTGCCTTCTCAGAAACTGCCTCGCTGCTTGCCTCCTTCATGCATCCATTTTCTTCTAAATACTCTAAATCTTCTTCCCATCCATAGCCATGTTCAACTGCCCATTTTGCTCCCATTTCTAAAACTTCATCAAGTTGAGCCCTGTTAAGCTTTACTTTTGCCTCACTTCCTACTCCTGAAGGAATATTTTTAAATAGCTCGTCAGTCAGTTCTTTTATTATGTTTCTGTTTATCTGCTCAAACTTAATATTTGTTCTCACCAGCCTAACACCACAGTTTATATCAAAGCCAACGCCTCCAGGAGAAATTACTCCTTCTTCATATTCAGTTGCAGCCACCCCTCCTATCGGAAAGCCATAGCCCCAATGTATATCGGGCATTGCAAGAGATTTTCCAACTATGCCTGGCAATGTTGCAACATTTGCAGTTTGCTCCGGAGCATTATCTTTCCTTATGGAGGGAAGCATTTCAGGTAATGCATATATAAGCCCTGGAACTCTCATGTTGAGCTTTCCATCTATTCCTCTGTAGCTCTTTGGTATTTCATATCTGTAATCATCTATTTTATTTAATGGTCCATTCCACATTTTCTCACCTATATATCAAACAATACCTTAATAACAAAGCCTTTTTTATTTCTTTTTATCTCAAGCATATGATATGCTACACCTTTTATTTCAATTCCATATCCATGCTTTTCCCTATCATATTTTTCTCCATATGCAATTGCTTGCAATTTATTATTTATCTCTACCTTGAAGTCGCCAAAAACAAGTTTTTCAACATCATGCAAATAAATAAGTTCCGAGAGCCAATCAACTAGAAGCATTTCATCATCCCCTTCCTTTTTTATTTCAATTCTTTTTTCAATTTTCCCCTCAATTTTCCCTTTATTTGTTATTATTGAGAACATTCCTCTTGCTGCATTCTCAAATGCTTCTTCAAGATTTTTCCCATATGCTTCTATTCCAATATCAGCGGTATGCTCAATTATTCTGTACATATTTAATAAGTGAGAAGAATTATAAATATATTGGGGGAAGGTAAAAAAGAATTAAAACATGTGGAGGCTATTCTAACCCTTCCCCTCATAAATATTATAGAATTTATTTTTAAATTTTTCGGATTTTTTGGGGTTAATAAAAAATCAAAATAAATATTGCTTACTTTTTATGCAACCAACCCTCTTGAAATAGCACTAAATTATATAAATAAGTTATCTTCTAATTATTGTGCTTGATGAAAGAATAATTGAAGGAATAAAAGAGCTCGGATTCAAAAAATTAACCCTGGCACAGATAAAAGCAATTCCCCATATATTGAAAGGAAGAAATTGTCTTATAATAGCTCCAACTGGTTTAGGAAAAACAGAAGCAGCGTTAATTCCAGTATTTCATTTATTAACAAGAGAAAAAAGAGAAGGAATAAGTATTCTTTATATAACCCCATTAAGAGCTCTAAATCGCGATTTGCTGAAAAGAACAATTTTATGGAGTAAAAAACTCGGAATAAAAATATCAGTGCGCCATGGGGATACGCCAGCCAGTGAGAGAAGGGCGCAAACAATAAAGCCGCCAGATATGCTTATTACAACCCCAGAAACTATTCAAATTCTTCTTGTGAGTAAAAAAATGAGAGAAAAAATGAGAAACGTTAAATGGGTAATAATAGATGAAGTACATGAATTGATGGATGAAAGAGGAGCACAACTCACCGTAGCGCTTGAGAGATTGAAAGAGATTGCCAACGATTTTCAAAGAATTGCTATTTCTGCAACAGTTGGAAATCCTGAAGAAGTTGCAAAAGTTTTTTGCAGTGAAAAATATGAAATAATAAATGCGATGGAGGAAAAGAAAATTGAAATAGATGTTGAAATGCCTAATATAAATTTTGATGAGGAGGATATAAGAGTAATTATGAATAAAATTAAAGAAGAAATAGATTCTCATAGAGCAACTCTTTTATTTGTAAATACTCGTGACTCAGCGGAAGTGCTTGCATCAATGCTTTATGAACTAGGAGCAAATATAGAAATACATCATGGTTCTCTTTCAAAAGAAGTAAGAATAGAGGCAGAGGAAAAATTTAAAAGAGGTGAGATAAAATCTCTTGTATGCACTTCCTCGCTTGAGCTTGGCATAGACATAGGGCATGCGGATTTTGTAATACAATATAATTCCCCTCGCCAGGTAAATAGAATTCTTCAGAGGGTTGGAAGAAGCGGACATGGAGTTGGTAAAATATCGAGGGGTAAAATTATTGCAACAAATAGTGAAGAATATGAAGAAGCGCTTGTAATTTCAAAAAGAGCAATTGAAAATAAAATAGAAGAATTAAAGATGAGAAAAAATCCTCTAATAGTTTTAGCAAATCAGTTAATAGCAATGGCTGTTGAATATGGCGAGCTATCTGAAGAAAAGGCTTATGAAATAATAAAGAGAGCATATCCATTTAGAGAATTAAGTAAAGAGTTGTTCAGAGATGTTTTAAATCAGTTAGCAAAGCAAGGAGTAGTAATATATAGAGATGGTTTAATAAAAAGAAGAAGAAAATCTCTATTTTATTTTATAGCAAATATATCAATGATTCATGATGAAAAAAGTTATGATGTTATAGATGCTTCTTCAAATAAAAAGATTGGAAAACTTGATGAAAGTTTTGTGAGCAATTATTGCTGCAATGGCTTCAGGTTCATAATGAAGGGAAGAGCATGGGAAGTTGTAAATATAGAAAAAGATGTTTATGTAATACCTTCTTCAAAAACAGATATTGTTCCAGATTGGACCGGAGAAGAAATACCTGTTCCTTTTGAAATAGCAATGGAAGTTGGAAGGCTGCGCAGGCTCGTGGAAGAAGGAAAGATAAAGGATAGGATTGTTGAAGAAGAAATTGATAGGCAAAAAAGAAGCAGGTTTTTAATGCCAAATGATAGGATAATAACAATAGAGAAAGAAGGAGAGGAGGTATATATAAATACCCATTTTGGAACAAAAGTAAATGAAACTTTAAGCAGGATAATTGGAGCATTGATATCTCAAAAAAAGGGGGAATCTGTTATCACAGGGAGCGATGCGTATAGAATTTATTTTAAAAATTGCAAGATGAGAAGTGAGGAAATAAAGGAAATTATTTTAAAAATCCCTCCAAAAAGCATTGAGACTTTTATCAAAATAATTCTTAAAAATAGCTCATTTATAAAATGGGAAATGGTAAAAGTTGCAAGAAAATTTGGGTTGATTGAAAAAGATGCAAGTTATGATAAAATTTTTATTGAAAAGTTAATTGATATTTTTGAAGGAACTCCTTTTATGAAAGAAGTTATAGATAAAACCATATGGGATAGAATGGATATAGAAAATACTGAAAAGGCTATTGAAATGATAAGAAAAGGAGAAATAAAGTTAGTTATTCAGAATATATCTCCAATTACAATGTATAGCAAAATAGGAAGAGAAGGATTTATAAAACCGTCAATTGATAAGTCAATCATTGAAGCATTAAGAAAAAGACTTGAAGAAACAAGAATAAAAATTTTTTGTATTAATTGCTCAAACTCTTTTGAAACAAGAGTTTATCGCTCTCCAACAACTTGTCCAAAATGCTCATCAAAAATGATCGCGGTATTAAAAAGAGATTTAAAAGATAAGAAATCTCTAATTAAGAATGCTTCACTTGTTGCTGAATATGGAAAAAAAGCAATTCTTGTGATGGCTGGCTATGGAATAGGCGCTGATACAGCAGCGAGAATACTCGCCCTGCAAAAAGATGGGGATGAGTTACTTAAAGAAATATTAAAAGCGGAAATTACATATGCAAGAACAAAAAAGTTCTGGGCATAAACATTTATAAGCATAATTGTTTTAATTTTGTGGCTATAATAAATTTAGAAAGTCTAATCGAGAAATGGGAAAGATTTTTTTATGATTACTATAAAGAAGAAATTGAGGAAGCATCTCTTCACTATCCAGAAAAGAAAAGCTTATTTCTCGATTACTGGCGGCTTGATAAATACGAGCCAGAACTCGCTGAATATTTACTCGAAAATCCTTATCGAAGCATTTATTGTGCAGAAGAAGCTCTGAGTAGGATTGATATAATAGATGATGCAAAACTCCATTTCAGAGTGAAAAATCTTCCAGAAACAAAAAAAATAGAAATAAGAAATTTAAGAGCTCAACATCTTGGAAAATTTATATCTGTTGACGGACTTGTTAAAAAAGTTACTGAAGTAAGACCAAAACTTGAGGATGCGGTTTTTCAATGCCAGAAATGTGGAGCGATAATAAAAGTTCCACAGGAAGAAAATATTGTTATTGAGCCATTAGAATGCTACAAAGACCAAGGAGGATGTGGAAGAAAATCATCTTTTAAGCTTTTAACTGAAAAATCTCGCTTTATTGATGCTCAAAAAATAGAGCTCCAGGAAAGCCCAGAAGGGCTTAGAGGAGGCGCCCAGCCAATGAGGCTTGTTGTATATCTTGATGATGATCTAGTTGGACAGATTGTTCCTGGGGATAGAATAAGTGTAAATGGTATTTTAAGGGTGCAGGCAAGGAGAAGCGGTAGGATAAAATTTTCTGAGTTTAATAGAGTTATGGATGCAAATAGCATCGAAATTAAGGAACAGGCATTTGAGGAAATTCAGATAAGTGAAGAAGATGAAAAGCGTATAGAAGAGGTGAGTAAAGATCCGCTCCTTGTGCCAAAAATAGTCGCATCTATTGCTCCGACAATTTATAGTTTAGAAATGGAAAAAGAAGCATTAGCTTTGCAGCTGTTTGGAGGAGTTCCAAAAATAATGCCCGATGGAACAAGAATAAGAGGAGATATCCATATTTTGCTTGTTGGCGATCCCGGCACCGCAAAAAGCCAGCTGTTGCGATATATTTCAGAACTTGCTCCTCGTAGCATCTATACTTCTGGAAAATCAAGCAGTGCAGCTGGACTCACTGCAAGTGCTGTAAAAAGCGATGAATTTGGTGAAGGAAACTGGACACTTGAGGCGGGGGCTCTTGTGTTAGCTGATTTAGGTATAGCTTGTGTTGATGAACTTGATAAAATGTCTCCAAAAGATAGAGAAGCTTTACATCAGGCGATGGAACAGCAGGAAATAAGTGTTGCAAAAGCAGGTATAAATGCAACATTAAAGGCGAGGTGTGCCTTACTGGGCGCCGCCAATCCAAAACTTGGAAGATTTGATGAGGCAATTCCTATTGCTGATCAAATAAACATTCCTCCAACCCTTCTTTCAAGATTCGATTTAATTTTTCCTCTAACTGATAAGCCAGATAAAATAAGAGATGAGGAAATGGCAACTCATATATTAGAAGCGCATAAATATGGGGAAAGATTGCAAAAGGAAAAAAATCTGGAAATAGAGAAAATGAAACCATTTTTTGAGCCAGAATTTCTGCGAAAATATGTTGCATATGCAAAAAGAAATGTGTTTCCAGAAATGACTGTTGAGGCAATGGAAAAAATTAAAAAATATTATGTAGAAATGAGGGCAAAATCAAGAGAAATAATACCATTCACTCCTCGCCAGCTCGAGGCATTTATAAGAATAGCTGAGGCATCTGCAAGGATGCGTCTCTCAAATGTTGTAACTGAAGAAGATGCAGAAAGAGCAATAAGAATTGTGGAATATTTCCTTACAAAAGTAGGGCTTGAAAAAGAATTTGAAATGTTTAATATTGATAGAATTGCAACAGGCATATCGAAAAGCCAGAAGGATAAAATGGTTATTCTTACAGAAATAATAAGGGATATATGTAGGGAAAGTGGTTCATCTGCGAGTGTTGAAGAGATAGTTGCGAGAGCAGTTGAATATGGGATGGATAGAGAAACGGTTGAAAGTTTAATTGCAAAAATGAGGAGGGAAGGAATAATATATGAGCCAAAAAATGGGAGATATAGGGTCACAAATGAATAATATTTCCATGAAAATATATAGAGTAGGAAATGATGTTCTTGTTGCTGCATGTGACACTGAACTTTTAGGAAAAACTCTCAGAGATAATGATATAGAATTCAAAGTCTCTGAAAAGTTTTACAAAGATATTATAGGAGATGAAGAGCTATTAAAGAAAAATTTAAGTTTGGCTACAATAGGAAATCTTGTAGGGGAAAGGTGTGTAAAATGTGCTATTGAAATGGGTCTTGTTGAACCAGAAAATATTATAAGGATTAATGGTATTCCTCATGCTCAATTTGTTGTAATTTAAGATGTTCTGCGTTGAATGTGGTAAGGAAGGAAAGACATACAATGGCTTGTGTCTTGATTGCTATTTGAAAAAAGAGTTGATAAGAATACCTGATGAGGTAAAAATAACCTTTTGTAAGGGATGCGATGCTTACAAAATAAAGGATAAATGGCTTAGAGGAAATTTCAATGAAGATTTGGAAGATTATATAAGAAAGAACATAGAAGCAAATATATTTTTTGAAATTGAATTGGAGGATAATTTAGTGATATGCAGGGGTTTTTTTGAAGGAAAAGAAATTTTGAAAGAAAAGGAAATAAAGATAAAAATAAAAGAAGGTTTATGCAATCAGTGCTCTTTATTTAGAGGAGGCTATTATGAGGCAGTTTTACAGATAAGGGGGGCTGATGAAAAAGAGAAAAAAATTATAGATGAATTTATTAAAAGAAATGTTGAGACTAAAAAAACATTTATATCAAAAAAATTAAGGGTAAGAGGAGGTATAGATTATTATATAGGAAATAAGAAAGTTGCATCGAATATAGCAAAGGAATTAAAGGAAGAATTTAATGCAGAATATATTTTTTCATCCTCTCTTTTTGGAGTAAAAAACGGAAAGAGGGTTTATAGAGATACACATCTTATAAGATTGCCGGAATATAAAGTAAATGATTTCATAAATTTTGAGGGCAATTTATATAGAATAGTCTCAATAGGTAAAAGAATAGAAATTGAGGGAATAAATGGAGAAAAAAGAATAATATATAGAAATGAAATAAGATTTGCTAATAAAGTCGATGTAAATAAAAGAAAAGGTATATTAGTGCATGAAGATGAAAATGGCATTTATGTAATGGATGAGAAAACTTATAGAACAATTTTCTTTAATAAACCAAAAAATTGGGAAAAAGGAAAAGAAATAAAAATATTTGAATGGGAAGGAAATTTCTATTTGTTGATAGAATGAAAGTGATATCATTTGATTTAGATGGAACACTTGTATCAACAGATTATGTAGATGCAGTATGGCTTGAAAAGATTCCCCAGATATATTCTAATAGGTATGGCATTTCATTTCAAGAAGCAAGAGAATATGTTGAGAAAGAATATTTAAAAGTTGGTCCTGAAGCACTAGAATGGTATGACCTCGATTATTGGATAAAAAAATTTAATTTGGGCATTAAATCAGAGGATATTCTTAAAAGTTGCGTAGAAAAATTATATCTCTATCCAGATGCCTCCACAATTCTTAAAAAATTTAGCAAAAAATATGAATTAATAATGATTTCAAATGCATCACGCCAGTTTATAGAAGTAGAGACAAGTTTTCTTGGAATTAAAAAATATTTCCGAAGAATATTTTCATCAGTTAGTGATTTCAAAAAAACAAAAAAAGACGAAGAAGTTTATAAAAAAGTATGCAATATTTTAGGTAAAAATAGCAACGAAATATTTCATGTCGGCGATAACTACGAATTTGATTATATTGTTCCATCAAAAGTTGGTATAAAAGCATTTTATCTTGATAGAAAAGAAAACATGGATGGGGAGAATGTAATTAAAAATCTTTTAGAGTTGGAAGAAAAAATAAATTTTTAAAACATATTATTAACTATGAAAGACGAAATAATAGATTTTTTTAAAAATATAAAAAACGAGAGTTTGAAAAAGCATATGATCGCAGTATCTAGTATTATGAAAAAACTTGCCAAAAGATTTAATGAAGATGAAAATATATGGGGGATGGTAGGGCTATTACATGATATAGACTATGAAATAGCGAGCATTGAAGAGCATGGAAAAATATCAGCAGAAATGCTTAAAGATAAATTACCATCCTTTGCATTACATGCAATAATGGCACATAACGAAAAAACAGGATTTAAGCCAAATGATAGGATTGATTATTCACTGATTGCTTGTGACGCCATTTCAGGGCTAATAGTTTCAACAGCTCTTGTAATGCCAAATAAAAAAATTTCAGAAATAAAAATTGATACGCTAAAAAACAAATTTAAGGATAAGTCTTTTGCGAGAAAAATTGATAGGGAAAAGATAAAATATTGTGAGAAAGTTGGCTTATCTTTAGATGAATTTTTCTCTATATCACTTGATGCAATGAATGAAATAGCAGATAAAATAGGCTTATAGGATAATTGTATCCTCTCTATCTTCGCCAGTAGATATTATTTTTATAGGTGTTTTCAAAAAATCAGAAATAAAATCTATATATTTAATTGCATTTTTTGGAAGCTCTTCATATTTTCTTTTCCCTCTTGCTGCATCCCATCCTTTAAATTCTTCATAAATTGGTTTGCATTTTTCAAGAACTTCTATTGAAGACGGAAATTTCTCAATTGTTTTTCCCTCATATTCATAAGCAATACATACCTTAATTTTTTCAAGCCCATCAAGCACATCAAGCTTTGTAATGGCAATTTCATCAACCCCATTCACCATAACTGCATATTTTGCAGAAACCATATCAAGCCAACCACATCTCCTCCTCCTTCCAGTTGTTGTGCCATACTCGTGTCCTTTCTCTGCCAGATGAATCCCTTCTTTCCCAAATTCCTCAGTAGGCATCGCCCCCATTCCAACTCTGGTTACATATGCTTTCATAACTCCTATGATTTTGTCTATCTTCTTGGGACTTATGCCCGCCCCCGCGCACACGCCACCTGCAACAGTATTAGAAGATGTAGTATAAGGATATGTTCCATGGTCTATATCAAGCAAAAATCCTTGTGCCCCTTCAAAAAGAATTTTTTTATCATCTATTATGCTGTTAAGAAAATAAGATGTGTCATTAACATATTTTTCTAATTTTTTTCCATAAAAAACATATTCTCTTAAAATTTCATCCTCCTTCAAATCAATTCCATATGAAGAAAATAGTTTTTGTTTTACTAAAAATATTTTTTGCAAAACAGTCCTAAGTCTATTTTCATCTATAATGTCAATCATTCTTATCCCATATCTTGCAAATTTATCTGAATAGCAAGGACCTATCCCTCTTTTAGTTGTGCCAATTTTTTTATCTTTCATAAAATCTTCTTGCAAGGAATCAAAAATTATATGATATGGCATTATAACATTTGCTCTGTCACTCACCATTAAATCTACGCTTATTTTGTTTGTCCTAAGATTTTCTATTTCATCAATTAAAACTTTTGGATCCACAACAACACCATTCGCAATAATTACTTTTTTTCCTCTTATAACACCTGATGGCATAAGATGGAACTTAAAAGTTTTTCCTCCTGCAACAACTGTATGGCCGGCGTTGCTTCCGCCTTGATAGCGAACAACGCAATCAGCGAAAGAGGAGAAATAATCAGTTATTTTTCCCTTACCTTCATCTCCCCATTGCAAACCAACTATTACTTCAGAAGGCATTATAATCCGATTGATATTTTTCCTTCTTTCTTTAATTTTTCCATATTTTCTTCAATAAATTTCTCAATCTCTTCCTCTCCTATCTGTTTTGCGTGTATATTGAATTCTTCCAGCATTTTCATTGCCTTTTCATATCTTTCCCTTCTTTCTTTTCTTATAGCAAGTATTTTATTCCTCATTTCAACAGCTTTTGCATGATATTCGTCCGCTTTTTTCTTTAACTCCATGTATTCCTTATGTTTTTCATTTGCTTTATTTATGAGTTTAGATATTTCTTCAACAATTTTTAAGAATTTATTATGTTGCTCCTGACTACTCTGATAAAATTTAATCACCATTTCGTGTTCTTTATCCGCTTCATTAAAAAGTTTATTTATTGATTCCTCTAAATTTTCTAAATCCACTTCAACTTTTTGCTGTGCATCCAACTCATTCTTCAATCTTTCATATTCTTTCTTTTTTTCCTTTATTTCTTTTATGAGTTTTTCCTCTTCTTTTGGGGAAAGAGGAACTGTTTCCTGTTGATATTCAAGATTTTTAATCTCTATTCTAAGCTCTTCAGCCCTTATAAAAATATTATTACTCTGATATTTTTTTCTCTGCTCCTTCTTCTTTTTTATCAATTCTTTTGCCTGCTGATGATATTCATCTCTTCTTTTTTTATGTTCTCTCATTTGCCTAACAAGCTCATCTCTGATAGCCTTTGTCTTTTCCATTTCCTCCATTAGCTTCTTTTTTTCCTCATTAAGCAAGTCTCTTTCCTCTTTTAACAGCTTGGCTTTTCTATTGAACTCATCTCTTTTTTCACATAACTGACGATATTTTTCCTCTGCTTTTTCAAGCTCCTTCTTAAGTTCTTGTGAGGGAAGAGAAGCCAGCTCTTCCATTAGATGGTAATATTATCTATAATAAAAATTTTTGGATGGGCCCGCCCGGATTTGAACCGGAGTCTCTGGCTCCCAAGGCCAAAAGGATACCAGGCTACCCCACGGGCCCATAAAAATCGTAAATTAAAAAAGGATATAAAACTTTTCTATTCATGAAAAAAATTGCCGCATATCTCGTGTTACTCTTTACCCTCTTCATTATATATTCTTCTGTAGCAATGAGTTTATTTTTTAATTCAGGTTTTGAAATTTCTTCTTACACTTTGATTTTTGGTTTAATTTTCAATTTTTTAATAATGTTTATTCCATCTCTCCTTTTCGTTTATCTATATTATGAAGGAAATATCATGAAAAATCTTTATTTCAGAAAAGAAGAGGCCATAAAGTCTATATTTTTTGGATTTTTAGCAACATTAATTTTTATCTTTATCCAAGGAATGATATTAATAATTACGGGTTATGAGGAAAGCAACCCGCTGGCGGAAAAAATTGTTGAAATCGTAAGAGGAAATTTATTTCTTTTATTTTTTATACCACTTATATCATCTATAAGTGAGGAAACTTTTTATAGAGGAGTAATTCAAAATTTACTCGAGCAAAAGTTGGGCATTTATTCGATTTTTCTAACATCTATAATTTTTGCAGTCGCACATCTTGAATATAAAACAGTTTTTCAAATTTTGATGCCTTTCTTTTCTGGAATTCTTCTGGGTTTTTTAATGTATAAATTTAAAAACATTTTTGCACCAATATCAGCTCATTTCTTTTATAATTTTTTTAGCTTGTTTTTTAGCGTTTTTTATGGATAAATGTAAATCATTTTCATTAACTTTATTTATCCAAAAATAATTAAAGATGTGCATCCAAGTGAGAGAATAAAAGGAGAAAAGAGCAAAAAATTATGGAATAAAAAAATTGCCTTCGGAATCACTGGTAGCATTGCTGCTATTGAATGTGTAAAAATAGCCCACGAGCTTATAAGGCATGGAGCAAATGTTTTTCCAATAATGACAAAAGATGCTTGCAATATATTGCACCCTGAAGCAATGAAATACGCAACAGGAAATGATGCAATAGTTGAATTGACAGGAAATGTAGAACATGTCTCTCTTGACGCTGACTTACTTCTGATTGCTCCATGCACAGCAAACACAATTTCCAAAATTGCAAATGGCATCGCAGATAATGCCCTTACTACTTTTGCTCTTACTTTCGAGAATAAAATTTTAATTGCCCCTGCAATGCATGAAAAAATGTTTAAAAATAAATTTATTGAGGAAAATATAAGAAAATGCATTGAAAGAGGAATTAAATTTATTTTCCCTAAAATTGAGGAAGGAAAAGCAAAGATGGCAGGCAATGAAGAAATAGTTGAAACAGTTATAAGAGAGTTAAGAGGAAAAGATAAAGAAGGGAAAAAAGTACTTGTTATAGGCGGCTCAACATATGAGCCCATAGATGATGTAAGGGTTTTAACAAACCTTTCTTCTGGAAAAATGGCGAGAGCAATTTCAATAGAAGCATATGAAAGAGGGGCAAATGTTGAAACATGGTTTGGTGGAATAAGTAGCTTCCCTTTTATTCCAAATAAAAGTTTTTTTACAATAAAAGATTTAATAAATCTTATTAAAAAAGCAAAAAAATATGATGCAATCATAAATTGTGCAGCAATTTCAGATTTCATTGTAAAAAAAAGAAAAGGAAAAATAGAGAGTGGAAAAAAATTTAGTATTTCTCTTAATCCTTCTCCAAGAATAAATCCGATGCTTAAGAAAATAGGTAAAGTTGTTATTGGTTTCAAGCTAGAAGATAAAAATATTTTTGAAAGAGCGCATAAAAGGCTTTTAGAAGACGAGATAGATTATATAATAGGAAATAAAATTAATAGTATAGGAAAAGATTATACGGAGATATGGATAATAGGAGAAAAAGGATTAATTGAAAAAGTCAAAGGTAAAAAAGAAGAAATTGCCAAAAATATTGTTGATTTAATATGAAAGTAATTGCTTTTGCCCCTGCCCACATAACAGGTTTTTTTGAAATATTTTTAAAAGAAAATAGTGAAGAAAGTGGTTCAAGAGGAGCAGGATTTTGCCTCTCTCTTGGTAGCTATGCATCAGCTGAAAAAATTGATAAAAAAAATATAGTAATTGAAGGGAATATTGGAAATGGTGAAGTTACGAAAGTTGCTTTAAAAAAAATTGCAGAAGGAGTGAAGGTGAGAGTTAAAAATCAACTCCCTTTTTCTCAAGGGTTTGGCATCAGTGCAAGCTCAACACTTTCATCTTGCCTTGCGGCTTCTAAGCTTTTAAAAATTGATCCATCAAAAGCAATAAAGGCGGCGCATGCGGCTGAAGTAGAAAGTAGAACTGGTCTTGGAGATGTGGTTGCCTCCTCAATTGGAGGAATGGAAATTAGGTTGAAAGAGGGAGTAAATGGGGTAATAAAGAAGATTGATTTGCATAAGAAAATAATTGTTGCTGTTATTGGTAAAAAAATTCATACAAAAAACATAATAGGAGACGAAAATAGGAGAGATATTATAAATGATGTTGGAAGAGAATGTTTAAAAAAATTTGTCAGCAAGCCAACTATAGAGAACTTTTTTGATTTGTCTTTTTATTTTGCTGAAAATAGCGGGCTTGTAAGTGAAAAAATGAGAAGAATTTTAAAATATGCAAACATAATAGGAAAAGCATCGATGTGCATGATTGGAAATTCTGTTTTTGCAATTTACAATAGGAAGATTGAAAAATTTCTCTCAAAATATGAAAAATATGTTTGCAATATAGATAATTATGGAGCAAGAATATTAACAACCTTTTTCCCTTAAATGTTTTTTAAAGCATTCTTTATGCCAGTACTTGCCATTTTTATAAATTTCATCTTTTTCTATTTCTTTTTTGCAATATGAACATTCCATGCTGATAAATATTTTTGGTTTTATAAATTAAATTGATTCTCTTGTTATAACTGCGATACCTCTTTCAAAATCAATCATTTCTTCTCTATTTAGCATACATTGTCCAACTGCAATAAGCTCGTCCTCCTTATTTACTATCAATGCTTCATCATATGGTCTCAATTGGTTGCAAGCATCTAATACAAATTTTGCAAAAACATTTTTTCCTTTTTTTACAAATGGTATAGCATCATCTGCAATATATACTCTCATTTTTGGTTGACTGAAATGTTTATGCAATATTTTTGCTCCTTCTTTTTTAAGAGTGAAAAAGCCATCAGACGCACGCATTGAAACAACGTGTTTCCCATCACAGATAACATTCCTTATTTTCCCTGTTTTTTTAGATTTAACTATCTCTATTTTTCCACTAAAAAGAGCGTTTCCTGCACCTTTTCCAAATTGATAATCAGCAATTGCCTTTATTTTTCTTAAATCAAAATCCCGACTTTTTTTTCCTGTCTTTTCATACTCAACATATTTTAAATTTTTTAATTTTCTCCATATCTTTGATTTTTCTTTTCTTGCTTCATAATCAAGATTTTCTGGAAAAATTGATTGAGCAATTGGATAAATCTCATCAAGTTCTGCGGGAACTAAGCCAAAAGGAGATTCTATAAAAACATTTGCCTCAATTTCCTTTATCCATTCATTTTTAGTGGAATAGGGTTTTGGCAAATCATCAAAAATTACACTTTCATCAAAAAATGGTGTATATCTTTCAATAATTCTCTTCTGCAATCTATATACTATCGGACGATGCATTGAATATTTGCTACTGTATATGAAAGCCCTATCTTTAGATATATTTTCATACCTTTCAAGCCATTTTTTATTTTTCTTCATTATTTCCATCGCTTCTATTAGCATTGGATGGCATGCTGCTCTTCTTTCAACAACTTCCATAAGATAACCATGTCTTATTGCTTCTCTAATTTTTTTTAATTCATTAAAAGCTTGTAAAAGATTATGCTTTGCAATAATTCTTTCTCTCTCTTTTCTTTCCATTTTCTTAATTTCATCTGCAGAATATGAATTACAAATCTTACAATTGCAAGGTATTTCTACCATTTCCTGAAGCTTTTTTGTTCCATCTGGAAATATAAATCTATTGTCCTTGGCATATTTAACATATGATGCAGAGTCAAAGATATCGCAACCCAAGGCAACAGCCATTGGAAAAATCAATGGATGACCTGCTCCAAAAAGATGAACAGGCCTTGAAGGAGGAATATATTTTTTACACTCTATTATTATTTCAGCGAGTTTTTTATATTCTTGATTTTCCATCAGGGGAACAACACCACCTATAGGGTAAATATCTGCTCTTAATTTTGCCATCTCTTTTGAGCATTTTCTTCTCAAATCTCTGTAAATTCCTCCTTGAATTGTGCATGCAAGCAACATTTCTCCTTTTTCATTTATACTTTCTTTTGCTCTTCTTATTGTTTCCTCTGTCTCCTTTTTAACAATTTCATATTCTTTTTTTTCTGAAAATATATCAAGAATTGTTCCTATATCACTACCAATTTCTCTCTGAAATTTCAATATTTCAACAGCATCTATTTTTACTCCATATTTATAAATCTGAAAGGAGCCAGAATCTGTCATTATTGGTTTATTAAACTCAAGCATGGAATGCAAACCTTTCTCAATAGCTTCTTTTCTCAATTTTTCATCATTGTAGATGATATAAGAATTTGTTATTATGGCATCTGCCATCGGAATTTCATCAATTTTCACTAAATCTATATGAGGATTTATCACTGGCAAAAGAGTTGGAGTTAAAATTTTACCATGTTTTGTATGGATTATACCAATTCTCGCAAGTCCATCCCTTGCTTTTATTTCAAACATTTTATCCACAAGTTGAGTAGCCACAGTGCTTGCATATCCTGCATCCTTCCTCATATATAAGAGGTGAGCCACAATCAGGGCATACCCCTATAGGATATATTTCCTCTCCTTCTTTTTCTTCAAAATGATCAAGTCTTGGTGTTTCAAAAACCCCCTCACCTTTCACATATTCTTCTATTGCTTTAGCTATTGCATCTGGGCAAGAGAGAATTTTCATACCCTTCAAAAGATTTGAAGGATTTGGGCATCTTATCAGTTTAAGCTGTTTTATTATTGCCTCTGGCCTTACTCCAGATCGGAGACAAAGTGAAACCAACCTTCCTACTGCCTCAAGCTGAGCATCTGCGCATCCCCCTGCTTTCCCCAATCTTGCAAATACTTCAAAAAGCCCTTTCTCATCCTCATTCATCGTTACATACAGGTTGCCACAACCAGTTGGGAGCTTTCTTGTTATGCCTTTCATTACCGCAGGGCGGGGGCGGGGCATACTCTTTTTTGTTGTTATTACTTGCTCGGGTCTGCTTCCGAATCTATAAACAGTTATGCCCTTGCATTTCATTTCATAGGCTAGCATATATGCATTTCTTACATCATCAATTGTTGCATCTTCTCTTAAATTTATTGTTTTTGAAGTAGCATTGTCGACATGTTTTTGAAAAGTGGCTTGCATCATTACATGCCATTCTGGAGGAATATCTAAGGCGGTTACAAAAATTCGCTGTATCTCTTTTGGGATAGCATCTATGCCTTGAACGGAGCCATTTCTTTCTGCAATTTCTTCAAGCAATTCATTGCTTAAAAATCCTTCTTCTTCTGCAATTTTTTTGAAATAAGGATTTATTTCATACAATTTATCATCTTTATCAAGAACATTTCTTGTAAATGAGATTGCAAAAAATGGCTCAATTCCAGATGAACAGCCAGCAATTATTGAGATGCTACCAGTTGGTGCAATTGTTGTAACTGTTGCATTTCTCATTGCTTCATATTTTCTATAATATATGCTCTTTTTAAAATTTGGAAATGAACCGCGATTTTTCCCAAGCTCAATAGAAGCATTCTTTGCTTCTTTCTGTATAAATGACATTATTCTATCAGCTAATTTTAAAGCCTTTTCATCCATATAGGAAATATTTAACTGAACAAGCATATCCGCAAAACCCATTATTCCCAGCCCTATTTTTCTGTTGGCAAGCGTCATTTCTGCAATTTGTGGAATCTGGTATCTATTCATGTCAATTACATTATCAAGAAAATGAACCGCCTTCCATACAACTTCTCTCAATTTTTCCCAATCTATTTCTCCGTTTTTAACAAATTTTGCAAGATTTATTGAACCAAGATTGCATGATTCGTAAGGCAAAAGAGGTTGCTCTCCACATGGGTTTGTTGCTTCTATTTCTCCTATTTCAGGTGTAGGATTATGGCGATTTATTTCATCTATGAATATTATTCCTGGCTCTCCTGTTTTCCATGCTTCCTCGACGATTTTATCAAATACCATTCTTGCATTGATTTTTTTAACTGCCTTTTTTGTCCTCGGATTTATTAATTCATAATCTTCTCCCTTTTTAACTTTCTCCATAAATTCGTCAGTGACTGCAACAGAAATATTGAAATTTGTAAGCTCCTGTGGGTTTTCCTTGCAAGTTATGAATTCAAGTATATCTGGATGATCTACTCTAAGAATGCCCATATTGGCGCCCCTCCTCCTTCCTCCTTGCTTTATTACGTCTGTTGCGGAATTAAAAACTTTCATAAATGAAACCGGACCACTTGCAATTCCTCCTGTACTTTTCACAATATCTCCTTTGGGCCTAATACGCGAAAAAGAAAAACCGGTTCCACCACCGCTTTGATGTATTAATGCAGTATATTTTAGAGTTTCAAAAATTTTATCCATTGAATCTTCAACTGGCAAAACAAAACAAGCAGAAAGCTGTTGAATATTTGTTCCAGCATTCATTAGAGTTGGAGAATTTGGCAAAAATAACAAATTTGACATTATTTCATAAAATTCTTTTTCTGATTTTTTTGCATCCTCCCCATATTTTTCATCAGCAAGCGAAATATTTTTTGCAATCCTATGAAACATTTCTTCTGGAGTTTCTATAACATTGCCATTCTCATCTTTTTTGAGATATCTTTTTTCTAAAACTTTTATTGCATTTTCAGTGAGTTTCATAATTGCTATAATATTGTTTATTAAAATATTTTCTCATTTAAATTGTCTCAAGCGAAAACATTACTCCTGTTCCTTTTAAAACAGATTGTATTTTGTCAGCAAACCATAGCAAGGTATCTATGTCTGGTTCTCTATCCCATTCATAAACAAAATCATAGTTTCCTCTAACCGCTTTAAGACCCAGCTGAAATAATCTATCTTTGACTTCAGATGGTCTCGCTCCCTCACTGCTGAATACAAGTGTTATATAAGTTTTCATTGATAATAAATAAAAATTGATATAAAAAATTTTGCAGTAAAATTTAGGTTAGCCGAAATATTTTTAAATATTCATAATTTCTGCTTTGTGGAAATTTCATTAACTGATCTAGAAATAGGAAAGGAAGGGAAAATTGTAAGAATAGAGGGCGGATTTGGTTTTAAAAGAAGATTAAGAAATGTTGGATTAAGAGAAAATAAAATTATAAGAAAAGTAGCATCTCATCCTTTAAATGGGCCAATAGTAGTTGAGATAGATGGAAGAGAAATAAGCATTGGCAGGGGGATGGCGAGGAAAATATTTGTTGAGATAAAATGAAGATAGTTTTAATGGGAAATCCTAATGTTGGAAAAAGCATCATCTTCTCCCGCCTCACTGGTGTAGGCGCAATAGTTTCAAATTACCCAGGCACAACTGTTGATTTTACAAAAGGAAAAATGAAGCTTGGTGAAAAAATATTTGAAATTATAGATGCGCCAGGAACATATTCTTTAAGAGCATCAAATAAGGCGGAGGAAGTTGCGAAAAAATTGTTTGATGAAGCAGATTTAATAATAAATGTTGTTGATGCAACAAATCTCGAAAGGAATTTATTTTTAACGCTTGAAATTCTTGAAGAGAAAAAGCCTGTTATTATTGCTTTAAATTTATGGGATGAAGCGAAGCATAAAGGAATTGAAATAGATTTAAAAGAGCTTGAAAAAATTCTTGCTACGCCTGTTGTTGCAACAGTTGCATTAACTGGAGAAGGAATAAAAGAATTGGTGGAAAGAATAAAGGATGCAAAAGCTAAGGAAAGAAAGAAAAGTAGCGATGATGAAAAATGGGCGGAAATAGGTAGAATTATAAGAAATGTTCAAATAGTTAAGCATCGCCATCATACTTTAGGAGATAGGCTGTCTGAAGCTTCAATAAAGCCATTAACTGGTTTGCCAATAGCAATACTCATTTTATTCTTATCTTTTTTATCAGTCCTCTTCGTTGGAGAAGCTCTAATAAATTATTTTTTCAATCCACTTTTTGATATCTATAAAACATTTTTAATAAAGTTTAGCAATTTTCTTGGAGAAGGAATAATTCATGATATTATTATAGGTAAATTAATCAATGGCCAAATAGATTTTATGCAATCATTAGGAATAATTACAACAGGTTTGTATGTTCCATTTGGTATTGTTCTTCCTTATGTATTTTCATTTTATCTAATTCTTGCAATAATTGAAGACACTGGGTATTTACCTCGCTTATCAACTTTGCTAGATAATATTTTCCATCGCCTTGGAATGCATGGCTCTGGCGTAATATCTCTTTTCCTCGGCTTGGGTTGCAATGTTCCTGGATTGCTTTCTACAAGAATACTTGATACAAAAAAACAGAGATTTATAGCAATAACTCTACTAAGTATAGCGATTCCATGCATGGCACAAACCGCAATGATATTTGCCCTTCTTGCTAGATATGGTATAAAATATATTCTTATAGTTTATTTAACCCTTGGGATGATCTATATTGCGGGGGGTTTATTATTGAACAGATTTTTAAAAGGAGAAAGCACTGAAATATTTCTGGAAATTCCTCCTTACCGCCTTCCCAGCATTTCATCAATTTTCAAGAAAACATGGCTGAGAATAAAATGGTTTCTTTTAGATGCTATTCCATGGCTTTTCACTGGTGTTTTTATAACAAGCATTCTTTACTCTTCAAGCATATTTTCAAAAATCGCAGAAATATTTTCACCACTTATGCAGCCAATTTTCGGGCTGCCTGGCGAAGCAACTCTACCTCTTCTTATGGGTTTTCTTAGGAAGGATTTGGCGATCGGGTTGCTTCTTCCACTTGGGCTGAATGCGGCGCAGACAACAGTAGCGGTAATAGTGCTTGCAATTTATTTCCCATGTGCTGCATCTTTTGCAGTTTTGCTTAAAGAGTTAGGAAAGGATGCAATAAAATCAATTTTAATTATGCTCCTTACTGCTCTATTTGTTGGATTTATCATGAAGACAATACTTATTTAAGGCTTTTTGATATTTTCTTTATGAAATTCATTTCATTGCTACTTGGTTTGCTATTTATAACACCCATTAATTATGAAATTCCTATTGAAGGAAATAGTGTTTATGAAAATGCCTGTAGATACAATATCCAAGGATGGATCTATGTTCATATAGAAGGAGATGCATATAAGCGTGGCTACCAACATGGATGGCTTTTATATGCGGAAATAACAGATATGATTTATAGATGGAGCAATATTATTCATAATTGTCCATTTATTATAAAATATTTACCAGTTGATGTAAATTCATCAAGATATGAAAAGATATCTGCGAGATGGTGGAATGAATGCAAAAAAATCTGTATGAGAATATTTTGGCCTTATTATCCAGACGAATATAAGGAGGAAATAAAAGGGATAGCTGATGGAGCAAAGGCGAGAGGAGTTAAAATATATGGAAATGATATAACCTATGAAGATATTCTCACCCTCAATGAAATGTATGAATTGATGAGCATACTGACAAATTTTCCGAAAGGATTTCATTTTTTGAGAGATATTTTTAATGCCTTTTCTATCGGAGATTTTTATGAATTTGCTCTATCATTTTATCCAGCTCATCATTGCAATGGTTTTGCAGCTGTTGGAAATGCAACAAAAGATGGAAATATTGTTATAAGTGATAGTGTGTGGTGTGGCGGATGGTGGTATAGCTACTATATAGCTCAAAGATGGAATGTAATTCTTGATATAGAGCCAAGCAACGGGCATCGCTTGATTATTTCAACTTCTCCTGGCTATATATGGAGTGATGAAGATTTCTGGCAAAATGATAATGGGCTGGCTATGATTGAAACAACTTTCATACAGGGATTTTTTAAATTGCATGGTATACCTCTTGCAATAAGGGCAAGAATGGCAATTCAATATGGAAATAATATAGATGATGTAATAAAATATCTTCTTGAGGGAAATACTGGGGTGATGAATGCTCAATGGCTTATTGCTGACGCAGAAGAAAAGGAAATAGCACTTCTTGAATTTGGTTTGTATCATCATAATGTGATAAGAAAAAAGGATGGATTTTTATGGAGTGCAAACAATCCCTTTGATTTTAGAGTAAGGAGAGATATTATAGGATATGAATTTCTTAAAGCACCTTTCTTTAGGCTGGCTCACATTATGCTAAATGCAACTGGCTATCAATATTATACTCTTTTTTATACTCCTTCCGAAAGAGATATAAAATTTGAAGAGCTTGGCAATCAATATTATGGAAAAATAGATAGCGAGATTGTAAAGAAAATAATGTTTTCTCCACCAATAACTGATTTTACAACAGATTGCAAAATAACAGACGGAAATTTAATATTTAACAATTCTTTGTGGGCATTTTTTGGAAACCCAACATATGTATGGAATACCTCTTCTTTAAATAAATTAAAAGGTGTTGTTGATGTACCTCCAGCTGGCTGGGTTAAAATTGATGGAGTTGCTTATAACTTTACTCCTAATTATGAGAAAAATGAAGTTATCAAGGGAAGAGGAGGTAAGCTTTTATGGATTTTTGAATTTGGAGATAAAAATCATGAATATGCAAGCTTAAAAAGCGATGGAAAAAATATATATGCGTATTTTAATAAAACTTTATATGTTTTAAATGAAAATGGAAGCTTAATAATTGAGAAAAATTTTGGCGAAGAAATAAACGATTTGGAAATAAAAGATGAATTAATATACGTTGCAACTGATGAAAATTCTTATTCTTTTTCTATTGATGGAAAAATTTTATGGAGAGGAGAAGGAGGAAAGGATATTGAAATAGGAGATAAGATTTATGTGAGCAATAATCTTATGGAATACAAGGATAAAATATATTATGTAGAAGGAAATAAAATTTATTGTGATAAATGGAGCTATAATGCAAGTGGAAAAATTTTGTCTTTATTGATAGTAGATGATATCTATGTAGGAGCAATTGATGGTATATATTGCTTAAACAAAAACGGCGAATTAAAATGGAAACTAAATACTGGATGGGGGATTATAGATATAGATTGCAGCAGTGAAATATATGCTGCTTGTTTAGATGGAAATTTATATTGCATTGATAAAAATGGATTAAAAAAATGGATTTTTACAACAAATGCATCTCTTAAAGGAATTGATGCGTATGGAGATAAAATTTTTGTTTCATCAACAGATGGAAGATTTTATGCAGTTAATAAAAGTGGAAAAGTTGATTTCAGCTTCTCGCCAGCTTATGAAATAAATGGCTTGTATAATTTCATTACAACCCCTATATCAAAGCCAGTTGCAATGAATGGAAAAGTATTTTTTTCAGCAAATGGAAAGATATATTGCATGGATGCGGAAACAATTGAAATTATAAATATAGAAAAGAAAAATGAATCAACCATCTTAATTTTAATTGGAATAATTGCTCTGCTTGCTTTAATCTATATCCTATTAAAAAAAAGAAGAAAATAAATTAAATATCAATTTTATTTACATTTGTGGAAAGAAGAGACATAAAAGTTGCAATTCTCAGAATGGAAGGAACAAATTGCGAGGAGGAAAGCTTAAATGCCTTTCTTCGCCTTAAAGTAAATGCTGAATATGTTCATCTAAAAGAATTTGAAAGAAAAAAAAAGAATTTGATGGACTATCACTGCATATTTTTGCCCGGCGGTTTTTCAGGCGGCGATTATGTGAGGGCGGGCGCAATCTTTGCATCCCGCCTGAAGGCAAGCATTTTTAAGGAACTTGTTAGATATGTTGATGAAGGATATGCTATTGTTGGAATTTGCAATGGTTTTCAGGTGCTTGTTGAAATTGGACTTCTTCCCGCTTTGAATGGAATAGCTGATGAGCCTGAAGCTTGTCTTGCAACAAATGATTCAAACAGATTTGAATGCAGGCAAACTTTGCTAAGGCATGAAGGAAATTGCCAATTAACAAAAAATATTAAAAAAGGGAAAATTTGCCTAATTCCATGTGCTCATGCAGAGGGAAAATTAATTTTCAAAAGCGAGGAATATGCTGAAGAAGTAAATGAAAAGCAGGTTGTTTTCAGATATGTAAATGAAAATGGCAAGGAAGATGGCTATCCTTTTAATCCAAATGGTTCATATGCAAATATTGCTGGAATAACTAATCCACAAGGAAATATTTTAGGTATGATGCCACATCCAGAAAGAGCATTTTATAGATGGCAAAATATTAACTGGCATAGAGGAGATGGAAAAAGTATATTTGAAGGAATAATTAAATATATAGAGAAAAGATGTTAGCAAAAATAAAGGGCAATTTTGTTGAAGGGAAAAATAGAATTAGCTTAATTGAAGCATGCTATCTTCTTGAAAAAGGAAAAATTGAAATAGAAAAAGACGGAAAAAGAATTGATTTTGAAGATTTTTTAAAATATGCTGTTTCTGTTTTCAATGATTTTGAAATAAAATATCTTGTATATCGTGATTTAAGAGAGCGTGGATATATAGCAGAAATTGATGAAGATTTTTTATTATATGAGCGTGGAAAGAAACCTCCAGCTGAGCCTTCATTTATTGTAAAAGCTATTTCTGAAAGAGCTAATTTTAAAATAAAAGATGTTATTGATTGGCTTCTGCAAAATGAGAAAAAAATAGTGATTGGAGTTGTTGATGAGGAAGGAGATTTAACCTATTATTCAATTAAATTTTTTGAAATTAAATCTGATATAAAAAAAGAATGCTATAAAGGCGATATAGTGGTGCTTAATGATAGAAGTGTTATTTTTGATGAAAAACTGATAAATAAAGTAAGGGAGGAAGGAATTGGAAGAGATTTTGGTAAATATGCCCAGCTTTCTTTAATGGAAACCGCATATATGGCAAAAAATGGAGCAAATCTAATTAAGGATGGAGACAAAATAAGTTTTGAGGATTTTATGAAAAAAGTAAAATCTATTCAGCCAGATATAAAGGAGAGATTAAAGGTTTATGAAGATTTGAAGAATAAAGGTAAGCTACCAAAAACAGGCTTCAAATTTGGCTCTCATTTTAGAGTTTATGAAGGAAAAATACAGGAGCACGCCCCTTATCTAGTTCATGTGATAAAAAATAATTATACCTCAACATGGGCCGAAGTGAGCAGGGCGGTGAGGCTGGCGCAATCTGTTAAAAAAGAAATGATATTTGCAGTCGTTGGAAAAGAGATAAAATATATAAGAATAAAAAGAATTACTCCATGAATGAAGAAAATTGCAATAATATTTATATTTCTTCTGCTATCAAATATTTGTTATTCAAAAAGCGATAAGAAAGAAATAAAAATTGCAATTTATAACTCAATATCTCCTTCAGTAAAGCTTTTAGAAAGAGCATTTAGATATGCATGGGAAGAAAATGGAATAGAATATGAAATCATTGCAAAAAGAATTGATTTCAGAGATGTTATTAATGGGAGTTTAGAAAATTATGATATTCTTGTAATAGGGGCTAGTGGGAGGCAATATTTTCATGGATTGATAAAAAAATGGAAGGAAGAAATTAAAGAATTTATTGCGAATGGAGGAGGTTATATTGGTATATGTGGAGGAGCTAACATTGCATCAAAAGGATATGAAAAGCCAAGACATTTTTTTGATTTTATAATAAACATGGCATGCCTTGAAATAGTTGATGCATACATAAATGATGATCAGGATGAGGAATGGCAGTATTTATGGAAAGAAGTAGGCGACTCAAGAATCCCTATTAAAAATGAAATAATTCCTCATCCAATTTTTGAGAATCTTTCATATCGCTATATTACTTATGGCGGCGGGCCAGGAATGTATGGAATAAAGGAGGCAAAACCAATTGCAGTTTATGCAGAGGAGCCAATGGAAGTAGCACCTTTGCATTACTGGATATGGGTTGGAAAATGGATTCCATATAAAGAAATTAAAACAGATATAAAGCAACATTATTCAATTGTTGAATCTAAATATGGAAAAGGGAAAGTAATTGTTTTCAGTCCTCACCCAGAAATACCATGTGGAATGAATGGAAGCGTTTATGAATTTTTTGGAATTTCAATATACGGCATACCTAGATATGTATATTCATGGGTTAATGGAAATAATACAAATATGAGTTATAATTGGTGGATTTTGAGGAGGGCAATTGCATATTCATTGAATTTACCTCTTCCTCCAATGGAAGAACTTTTTATTTACTTAAGATATACTGATGGAGAAGTAAATGCCTACGTGGAGAATGCAGAGAAAGTTATATTTTATGTTGATGGTGAGGTATATGAAATTAAAAATGAGCCACCATTTAAAATTTCTGTAAACGATGGAAAAGCTCATATTATAAAAGCAATTGCTATAAAAGGAAATGCAAAGGCATGGGATGAAATTTTTTTAAATACTTAGCTTCCATATCTCATCACCTAAATGATGAATGTTTTCAACTGCCTTTCCCTTCTTCTCTTTTTTTATTTCTTCCGCATCCTTCAAAGCTATACCAACTGCAATAGGATTTCCTCTCCCATCTTTTACCCATACAATATCTCCTTTTTTTATTTCATTATCTATCTCAACTATGCCTGGCGCCATTACATCCGCGCCACCAATTATATGCTTTATTGCACCGTCATCAACTGTTAAAAACCTCTTTTTTGGGTTATAAATCCTTAGACCCAGCAAATTTAGGAAAGGTTTATCATCTATAAAAAAAGCGGTAAATTTTTTGTTTATAAACAGTATTCTCATATTTTTAAATTCTGCAATTTCCGCTTCTCCATCTATTCTGCAATCAAGTTGCTTTTCTATCTCATCAAAAATTTTTCTGGCATCCTTTTTTCTCAAAACATGTCTATTCTTGAACATAAAAATAATTTTCTCAAAATTTAAATACTTATTTCCTATAACAGAGCATGCTTGAAGGAAGATGCATAAGCTGTGGAAGGGGTTTAACAATTGAAGGGCATGCTCAATTTCCTTGTCCAGAATGCGGAACTATTATAAAGAGATGCAGGAATTGTAGGGCTCTTTCAGCAAGATATAAATGCAACGAATGCGGTTTCGAGGGACCATAATGGGAAAGGTAGCAATAAAGTTTAAATTGATGCCATCTGATATTTCACTCAATCTTGAATCAATAAAAGAGAAAGCAGAAAAAGCAATGCCAAACTATGCAAAAATTGTAAAACATGAGATATTGCCAGTAGCATTTGGATTAAAAGCTTTGCTTTTAACTGTTGTTATGCCTGATCAAAGTCCAGATGAATTAATTGAAAAACTTGAAAAAATAGAGGGTATAGAGAGTGTAACAGTTGAAGAAGTTGGCTTAATTTAAATCTAAATTTTTTATTCTAACCTATTCTTTTGTGGAATGATAGAGATGTTGATTTAAGATAATGAGCAGCAATAATGCCAAAGTAAATCTTTCATACTCATTTTCTATCTTTTCCTGCTATAGAAAATAGGTGAATTAAAAGACAAACTTTTTACGATTTCTTCATCTATTGCAATACAACGCCTATTTATGATTTTCTCAAAGATTCGTGACTTCCCGCGTAAAGGCTAGCGATTAACTTAATTTCTATTTTCTTTTTATCCCAACGAAAAATATTTTTTGGAATTAATCCTCAAATCCTCGACGCCTGTGAAAACGAAAATTATTTATATTACTTCTGATATACCTTTTTATGCCTGAGGAATATATTGTTAGAGTAGAGGAAGCAAAATCAAGAGATGCTGGCAGAGGAATTGCAAGAGTTGATCCAAAAATTGCTGAAGAAATGAAATTAACGCCTGGAGATGTTATATTAGTTGAAGGGAGGAAAAAGACGGCTTGCATCTATTGGCCTGGCTATAGTGAGGATGCTGGTAAGGGAATAATAAGGATAGATGGAATAACAAGAAAGAATGCTGACGCAGGAATAGATGATAGAGTTAAGATAAGAAAAATAAAGGCAAAAACTGCTGAAAAAGTTTTTTTCTCTCCTCTAGAAGATTTAAGGCTTGTTGGAGCTGAAGAATATCTGCTTCATTTGCTCGAAGGAAGAGTAGTTACAAAAGGAGATAGGATATCAATAAATATAATGGGAAGAAAAATAGATTTAATAGTAACAGGCATATCTCCTTCTGCAGAAGCAGTTATAATTGGAACAACAACGGAAATTAAGGTTGGAGAAAAAACAGCGGGTGAAGAAAGAATTCCTCGTGTAACATATGAAGATATTGGTGGACTTGAAGAAGAAATAAAGCAAGTCAGGGAAATGATAGAATTGCCATTAAAGCATCCAGAACTTTTTGAAAGACTGGGTATAGAAGCACCAAAAGGAGTATTGCTTCATGGCCCGCCTGGCACAGGAAAAACGCTTCTTGCAAAAGCTGTTGCAAATGAAACAAATGCAAACTTCTATTCATTAAGTGGGCCTGAAATAATGAGTAAATACTATGGGGAAAGTGAGGAAAATATAAGAAAAATATTTAAAGAAGCAATAGAAAATGCTCCTTCAATAATCTTTATAGACGAGATTGATTCAATCGCTCCTAAAAGAGAGGAGGTTACTGGAGAAGTTGAAAGAAGAGTTGTTGCCCAGCTTCTTGCTTTAATGGATGGGCTTCAAGAAAGAGGAAAAGTTATTGTGATAGGAGCAACAAATAGAATAAATGCAATAGACCCTGCTTTAAGGCGACCCGGTAGATTTGATAGAGAGATAGAAATAGGAATACCTGATAAAAAAGGAAGGAGAGAAATTCTTGAAATCCATACTCGTGGCATGCCTCTTTCAAAAGATGTAAATTTAGATAAGCTGGCTGAAATCACTCATGGCTATTCTGGAGCTGATCTGGCGGCTCTTGCAAGGGAAGCTGCAATGAGAGCTTTGAGAAGAATACTTCCTGAAATAGATTTGGAAGCGGAGAAAATACCAAGTGAAATTCTTGAGAAAATAGAGGTTACTGAAAAGGATTTCTACGAAGCATTTAAATCAATGAGTCCATCAGCTTTAAGAGAAGTTGTTATAGAAAGCCCGAATGTAAAATGGGAGGATATTGGCGGGCTTGAAGAAGCAAAGCAAAAGTTAAGGGAAGCAATTGAATGGCCTATAAAATATGCGGATTTATTTGCCCATATGAAAGCAAAGCCACCAAAAGGAATTTTACTTTATGGTCCGCCCGGTACAGGAAAAACACTTCTTGCAAAGGCTGTTGCTACAGAAAGTGGAGCTAATTTCATAAGTGTTAAGGGACCGGAATTTCTTTCAAAATGGGTTGGAGAGAGCGAAAAGGCGGTGAGGGAAACATTCCGCAAGGCAAGGCAGGCGGCGCCCTGCATAATATTTTTTGATGAAATTGATGCAATTACCCCAGCAAGGGGAGCACATGCAGATACGGAAGTAACTGAAAGAATAATAAGTCAGATGCTTACTGAAATGGATGGGCTTGAAGAGCTCCGTGATGTAGTTGTTATAGCTGCAACAAATAGGCCTGATATGATTGATACCGCTCTCCTTCGCCCGGGAAGATTTGACCGCCTTATATATATTCCACTTCCAGATAGAGAGGCAAGAAAAGAAATATTAAAAATTCATTTAAGAGAAAAGCCTCTTGCAAGCGATGTTAGCATTGATGAGCTTGCAGAAAAAATGGAGGGCTACACTGGAGCAGATATTGCTGGTGTTTGCAATGAAGCAGTTATGTCCGCTATAAGAGAATATATAAAAAATAGCAATAATAAAAAGATAGAGGAATTAAAGATAAGTAGGAGGCATTTTGAAGAAGCAATGAAAAATGTAAAGCCGATTCCAAAGGAAGAGATGGAAAAATATATAAGGATAGCGGAAGAGTTTGAGCACTAGCAAGCATTTTTTGCTACAAAAGGTGGCTTTACAATTTTTGCCTTTATATTTTTTCTTCCTTTTATTTCAACTTCACTTCCAATGCTTATATAAGATTTTTTTAGATATGCCATCGCTATTCCTTTTTTAAGGCATGGAGAAAAGCCTCCAGAAGTTACAATTCCTATTCTTTCTTTATCTTTAAATACATAATCCCCATTTCTAGGAACACCTATCTCAATGCATTCAAGAAATGTAAGCTTTTCATAATCCTCTTTTTTCTTGAATTCAATAAGAGCATTTTTTCCTATAAATTCATGTTCCCAATCAATGAGCTGCTCTAAGCCTGCTTCTATTGGATTTCTTCCCCCAGCAAATTCATTTGATGCAAGCATAAATCCTTTTTCAAGCCTTAATGTGTCGCGAGCTGCCAGCCCAACAGGCATTATGCCATATTTTTTTCCTTTTTCAATTATTGCTAAAAATATTTTTTCCGCTTCCTCAGCTGGCGAGATATACATTTCATAACCTTTTTCGCCCGTATATCCACTTCTCGAAATTATACATCTTCCATTAAAATCTATTTTAAAATTTTCTTTTTTTAATTCAATGCATCCAAAAAGTTGCAAATCAATAGGAGAGATTATTTCCTGCAAAACTTCCTGTGAAAATTTTCCCTGTACTGCTATTATTGAATAATTTTCATTTGCATCTTCTATCTCAATGCCTTCTTCATTATTTTTTTCCATCCATTCAATGATTTTTTTCTGCATTCCAGAATTTGGAATAAAAAGATGCTCATTTCCCAAATTAAAAAATAGCTCATCATCTATGATATGAGCATTTTCATTTAAAAGCAATGTATATGTTCCTTTTCCAACGCTTATTTTTTCCCCTCTTTCAACAGTAATTTTGCTTATAAATTTATTTATATTTTTTCCTTTCAAAAAAATTTTTCCCATGTGGCTTACATCAAAAATTCCAACATTTCTACGAACATTTAAATGCTCCTCATTTACAGAAGTATATTTTAAAGGCATTTCATATCCCATAAAATTTGTAAAAGTTGCTCCAAGCTCTTTATGCAATTCATATAGTGCGGTTTTCATGCGGAATAAATAATAAAATACTTAAATTTTTATCTATGTAAGCCATTTATTATTGTGCTATCAGATGTCCAGTCGCGCAAACCGGAAGCAAATTTCAAGCTCACGAGAGTAGGAGTTAAAGGAATTAAAAAGCCAGTTTGCATAAAAAGAAAGGAAAAGGTTGTTAATCTTATAGCAAACATAGAACTTTTCGTAGATTTACCACCAACAAGAAAAGGAAGCGATCTTTCAAGAAATGCAGAAATAATAGAAGAAATAGTTGATAGCTCGGTAAGGGAGCCATCAAAAAGTTTAGAGGATTTATGCGAAAAAATAGCGGAGGAAATGCTTTTAAGGCATGAATATGCGAGCAGATCGGAGGTAAGAATAAGCTCCGACTATTTCCTTGAAAGAAACACGCCTGGCGGGAAGAAAAGCCTTGAGCCATATAAAATAATGGCGGTTGCAATAAAAGAAAGAGGAGGAGCAACAAAAAAATTTATAGGTGTTGAAGTTGTTGGAATGACAGTTTGCCCTTGCGCAATGGAAAATATAAAAGCAAAATATGGTAAAATTTGTTCTCATAATCAGAGAAATGTCGCAAGTGTTTTTATTGAAAATGATGGAAGCGTAGATGCTGATGACATTATTTCAATAATAGAAAAATCAATGAGTATGCCTACTTTTGAAATATTGAAAAGAGGAGATGAAATGGAAGTAGTTAAAAAAGCACATGAAAATCCAAAATTTGTTGAGGATGTTGTAAGAGATATTTTAAAGGAAATAGTAAATAGATATAAAAATCTTCCAGATAGCACAGTTGTAATTGCAAGGAGTGAGAGCTTTGAATCAATACATAAGCATAATGCATTTGCAGAGAGAATTACAACCATAGGAGAGTTAAGAAAATAATTTAAATTGTTAAGCCATTATATTCAATGATAGGGATATGCGAGCAGCATGGATTTTATAGAGGAGAGAATTGCCCTTATTGCAAAAGGAAAGGAAAATTTCTGATGAATGATAAAGAAGCAAAAAAATTGAGTAGCTTAATGGTTGGAATATTGCGCCATTTCCCTCAAAATTTTGATTTGAAAATTGATAAAAATGGATGGGTAGAAATAGATAAGATGGCAGAAGCAATAAAAAATAAAGTTGAAGGATTTTACTGGGTAAGAAGAAAGCATATTGAAGCAATTGCAACAACTGATGAAAAAGGAAGATATCAGATAAAGGAGGGAAAAATAAGAGCAACTTATGCTCATACAATAGATGTTGATTTATCAGATTTGCCAGATGCAGATGCTGATGAACTTTATTATCCTGTAACAGAAGAAGAACTTGAAATTGTGCTTGAGCAGGGATTGCTTCCAGTTGATAGAAATAAAGTCCATTTAAGTGGAAGCATTGAAAAGGCTGTTGAAGCTGGAAAAAGAAGATGTGAAAATCCAGTTATACTTAAAATAGATGTAAAAAAAGCAATTGAAGATGGAATTAAGATAAAGAAAGCAGGAAATGAAGTATATATAGCAGATAAAATAGATGGAAAATATATAAGCAAGATATAGAAATTAATTTAAACTTTTCATAAATAACAAAGTAATGGAAACTCTCTCGCCTTTAGAAAAAGAATTGCTTTTAAAGCTCGCAGAAAAAAATGGAAGAGCAAGCATTGAAGAAATTGAGATGGATTTAGTTAAGGCAATGAATGCCGCCTCCTGGCTTCAATCAAAGGGGCTTTTAGGGAGTGAGGAAAAAATTGTCAGAGAATATTTATTAACAGATGAAGGTGAAAAGTTTTTAAAGGATGGACTGCCCGAAAAAAAGATAGAGGAAGGAGAGATAAGGGAGCTTGAAGGAAAATTCGGTAAAAAATTTGCAATTCTGCTTGGCTGGGCTATAAGAAAAGGATGGTGCAGAGTCGACGAAATAGGAGACAAAAAATATGTTAAAATTACAGATAAAGGAAAAAAAGAGATGCCCGCAAGGCAGGCAGAGGAAGTAGCTCTTGAAAGAATAAAAAAAGGAGATTATAATATAGAAGAAGAAATATTAAATATTTTGAAGAGGAGAGATGCAATAAAGGAAAAGAAGAAAATTGCAAGAAGCATTTTTCTCACTGAAGAGGGATGGAATATTATCAGAAAAGGAATAAAATTTGAAGAAGAAATTTCTCAACTAACTCCAGAAATGCTGAAAAATGGAAGTTGGAAAGATAAGAAATTCAGAAAATATGATGTAAAAGCATTTTCTCCTTCTATATATCCTGGAAAATTGCATCCATTAAGCCAACTTATAGAAAAAATAAGGAGAATATTTTCATCAATGGGATTTAAAGAAATAAAAGGAAATTATATTGAATCATGTTTCTGGAATATGGATGTTCTTTTTATTCCGCAAGACCATCCTGCAAGAGATATGCAGGATACATTTTATTGCAAGCTTCAAAAAATGGAAATAGACGAAAAAATGCTTGACGTTGTTGCAGAAATACATCAAAATGGAGGAAAAACTGGTTCAAAAGGATGGGGTTATAAGTTTAGTAAAGAAGAGGCAAAAAAAGCAATTTTAAGAACACATACAACTGTAAATACAATAAGATATTTAATAAATAATCCTTCTCCTCCTGCAAAAGTTTTTTCCATAGAAAAGGTTTTTAGAAGAGAAAATATAGATGCAACCCATCTTCCAGAATTTTATCAGATTGAAGGAATAGTTTATGAAAAAGGAGCAAATTTTTGCATGCTAAAAGGTATACTAAAAGAATTTTATTCAAAAATGGGGTTTGAAAAAATAAGATTTCGCCCTTCTTATTTTCCATATACCGAGCCATCGATGGAAATTGAGGTAGAATTCAATGGCAGATGGATTGAGCTAGGCGGTTCTGGAATTTTCAGGCCGGAGGTTACAGAGCCATTTGGGATAAAATATCCTGTGCTTGCATGGGGGCTTGGGCTGGAAAGAATGGCGATGAACTTATTGGGGCTTAATGATATAAGGATGCTTTATTTTAGCGATATAGAATGGCTTCGCTCACTGCCCCTGCTTTAATTTTTTCAGCAGATTTTTCAATAAATCCGTTCTTGTTACTATTCCTTTAATTTTTTCATCTCCTCCTACTATTGGTAAGCAACCAACTTCATTTTTTATCATTATTTCAGCAGCTTCTTTTATTGTTATTGTATCTTTTGCTACTATTGCTGGACTTTTCATTACATCTCTAACAAGTAAATTTTTTATATGAGAACTTTGCTTTCCAAGGGATATGCCTTTTTTAAGTTTTGCAAAAGCATTTGCAATTTCCCAGTCAGAAATTATTCCAACTACTTTACCATTTTCAAGAACAGGAATTCTTGCTATATCCTTATCAATCATCAATCTTCTTGCATGAATAACTCTATCATCTGGAGAAACTGAAATTACTGGAAAACTCATTATTTCTTTTATATTTCTTTCGTCATCAACAAGTGGGAGCAAATCAGCTTTTGTTACCACACCAACCAAACGATCATTTGAAACAACAGGAAGCATTGTTGGACCAGGTTCGCCAACAGTTTCAAGTATTTCCTCAATTGGTGTGTCTGGCGAAACGGTATCAAATTTTTTCTCCATAACAGTCATTGCATGCATTCTTGCAGGCGTTATTCCTCTGCTTCTTATGCTTCCTAGCTTGTCCGCTATTTTGTTATCTGTTACTATTCCAACAAGTTTTCCATCTTCAATTACTGGAGCTTTTGTTATTTTATATTTGTCCATTAGCTGAAGTATATAATCAACATCATCTCTTTTATTTACATAAATAACTTCTTTTGTCATTATATCTTTTACTTTCATAAAATCACCTAAAGCTCAGCACAAAACTCGCAGAGCATTCTTCCATTTACTTCTATAAGTTTGTCGGTTGTCATTCCACATTCCTCACACATCCCAGGCGTTGTTTCGCTTCTTTCGTATTCAATTCTCTCTTTTGTTATTCTTGCCCATTCTTCAATCAAATCAATGAAAAGAGGGGAAAATTGAACAATATCTCTTTCAGTAATTACTCCAACAAGCTTTCCATTCTCTATAACTGGCAATCTTCTTATTCTATTTTCTCCTAGCAATTTCAAAGCTTTTTCAATCTTTTCATCTGGAGAAATGCTAACTAAAGGAGAACTCATCACGTCTTTTACCTTTATTTTTGAAGCATCTTTTCCCTCAGCAACAATTTTTTTGAGAATATCACTCTCTGTTAATATTCCAACTGGCTTACCGTTTTCAACAACAATTACACTCCCTACTTTTTCATTTTTCATTTCCTTAGCTGCTTCAAGAACTGTTGCCTTACTCTTTATTATAACAGGGGCTTTGCTCATTATGTCTCTCACAAGTATCTCTTTTTTCATCAATGAATATTAAAATATAAATAAAAAACTTTTCCATGCTTGAGTATTTCAGAATTCCCAACGATGATTCTTTTACAACAATTTTTAGGAAATTTTGTTGTTTTCTCTATATTCATCATTACGATAGACTTTTTCTTTCACTTTCAGAGATATTGTGCTTGAATATGTTATTTACTGAGCGAAAAGCTCTTCTTTAGCTTTTTCTACTTCT
Source organism: Thermoplasmatota archaeon (assembly GCA_038818725.1). Classification (GTDB taxonomy): domain Archaea; phylum Thermoplasmatota; class E2; order UBA202; family JdFR-43; genus JACIWB01. The sequence continues at coordinate 44,440 of JAWAYL010000004.1, forward strand.
CTATAAATTTTTTCTACCTTTAAATTTAATTTTTTATCATTCAGAAGCAATTTTCCATTTATTATAACCTCGCTTACATTCATTCCGCTTGCGGAATAAACAATATTTGAAACTAAATTGTGGCAAGGAATAAGATTTGGAGAGCTTCCATCAATGCATACTAAATCCGCTTTTTTACCTTCCTTTATTACGCCACCATCTATACCAAGAAAGCGATAAGCAATTGTTGTTGCCATATCAAAAACTTCCTGAGCATTTGCAACAGTTGCATCCCATCTATGCTGTTTATGTATAAGAGAACAAAATTTCATTGTTTCGAACATATCAAGCTTATTGTTGCTACCCGCCCCATCAGTGCCAAGCGTAACAAAAGCATTTCTTGCTAAAAGCTCTGGCAAAGGAGTGAAGCCGCCGGTGGCGAGCTTCATGTTGCTTATTGGATTATGGGCAACGCAAGCTTTTGATTTTGCTATTTCCTTTACTTCTTCTTTTGTGAGCCAGCAGCAATGGGCGAGAATTGTTCTTCTTGTAAGCAATCCATTATTTTTTATTTGCTTTAAAGGTCTTATACCATAATTTTTAATGCAGTCATAAACTTCCTTTCTTGTTTCAGAGCAGTGAATATGAATATATGCATTATATTTTTTTGCAATTTCTCCAGCTTTTTTTAAAGTCTCGGGTGAGCATGTATAAACTGAATGAGGGGCAACAACTGGTTTAACTATTTCATCATTTCTCCATTTCCTTAAAAATTTTTCACATTCCTTAATAAGATTTTCTTTTTTCATCTCTGGAGTATCGAAATCAAGTATGCTGAAGCCAGCGAAGCATCTTATCCCAATTTTTTTTGCAATTTTTGCTATTTCATCTTCATAAAAATACATATCAGCACAGCATGTTGTTCCACCAGATATCATTTCAAGAAATGCGAGTTTTGTTCCAGCAGAAATATGTTGCTTTTTTAATTTTGCTTCAACAGGCCATATTTTTTTAGTTAGCCATTCCTCAAGCTTCATATCATCTCCATAGCCACGAAAAAGAGTCATTGGTAGATGGGTATGCATGTTTATTAAACCAGGTATAACTATCTTATTTTTTATCAAAAAATCTGCTTCATGATTAATTTTTCCTATTTCAACAATTCTATCATCCTCTATATAAATATCCCCTTCTATTATTCTCCTATTTGCATCTTGGGTAACTATTTTTGAATTTTTTATTAATATACTCATTTAATCGAGCAATATTATATTATATGGAGTTACAAAAGGATATTCACTTATCTCTCCTTCCACTTCTACCTTTCTTCCTTCAACATCCATTTTTTCTTTCAACAGCACACCTAAAACTCCTTCTTCATAAGCAAGCCTCATGATATATCCATCTCTATAAGGGACGACAGCTTTAACTACTCCTCTTACTCTTACTTTTCCTTTAGTTGGAACAAATGAAACTGCTTTTTCTTTTTTCCTGTAAAGTTCATAAAAATTTGCCCTCAATTCCTTTAATATATCTTCATCAGAAACAACAAAAGCAAGTTGATTTTCTTTTATTTCACCTGCAAATATATATGCTTTTGTAAGCCCAACCGCATAATTACCAATTGCTTCAGGATTCTCAACCGCATTTTTTATCTTAGCGGATGGTGTTGCAACAACCACTTTTGCATCGGCTGGTGGCTCGATGCTTATTTTTTCAGCAACTATAAGAGGATTTTTTAATTCTGAAAGGCTCCATTTTTTAAGCAACTTGCAAGTTTTTTCTGGCACACTTTTTTTCCATGCAAGTTCAACAGCAACAGAAACTGCAACTATTCCAACAACTAATCCAGCAATAAACCCTATTACACTATCCATGTCTAAAATATATTTTTGATTATTAAGCTTTATCATTTTGCCTGACAACTGCTAACATTTATCAAAGAAAAGGATTATTAAACAATGCTACATTACATTTAATGAGTTTTGAAAATATGTATTCAGCAAGGGTAAAAAGAATTCGCTCTTCTGAAATTAGGGAATTGCTTGAAATTTCTCAAAAACCAGGCGTTATATCTTTTGCAGGTGGTTTGCCAAATCCAAAAGCATTTCCAGTAAATGATATAAAGGAGATAGTAAATAAAATTCTTGAAGAGGAGCCCGTCAAAGCTTTGCAGTATGGCGCGACCGGCGGGCTGGCGGAATTCAGGGAGGAGCTAGTAAAATATGCAAAAAAGCATGGAATTGAAACAAAATTTGATGAAGTTTTCATTACAGTTGGCTCACAACAAGCATTGGATATAGTTGGGCGAGTTTTTATTGATGAAGGAGATATTATTTTTGTTGCATTGCCTACTTATTTGGGAGCGATAAATGCATTTCTTGCATATGGAGCAAAACTTGTTGGTGTGCCACTTGATGAAAATGGTATGAGGGTCGATTTGCTTGAGGAAAAGATAAAAGAGTTAAAAAAGAAAGGAGAAAAACTTAAAATGATTTATACAGTGCCTACTTTTCAGAATCCAGCAGGAGTTGAGCTTTCTGAGGAAAGAAGGAAAAGAATGGTTGAAATTGCAAATGAGCATAACCTAATAATTGTTGAAGATGAGCCATATGAGAGGCTAAGATTTGAAGGAAAACCATTAAAAGCAATAAAATCATATGATAGCGAAGGAAGAGTAATATATATGGCAACATTTTCAAAAATACTTGCGCCTGGCCTCAGGCTTGCTTATGTGATTGCAAGTGAGGAGCTTACTAAAAAGATGATTGTTGCAAAGCAATCGATGGATTTATGTGCTCCTGGATTTACTCAGGCAATTGCATACCATTATATAAAGAATGGCTATATTGAAAGGCATATACCAAAAATTATAGAAATGTATAGGAGGAAAAGAGATATAATGCTAGATGCTTTAGAAGAATATTTCCCGCCAGGATGTAAATGGACTAAGCCGAGAGGAGGAATGTTTTTATGGGTTGAATTGCCAAAGCATATAAGCACAATTGAAATGCTGCCAGATGCTATAAATGAGAAAGTTGCATATGTTCATGGAAAGGCTTTTCATGTTGATGGAAGTGGAGAGAATACAATGCGCCTTAATTTCACAAATCCAGAAGATGATATGGTTAGAGAAGGAATAAGAAGACTTGCAAATGTTATAAAGAAAAGAATTTAACTATTCTTTTATTTGGCCATTCATTACAATATTTTTAACAACATTTTCTATTCTTTCAATAGCTTCTTTTATTTTGCCAATTTTTATAGAGGTATCGGGATCAAGCTCTTTTTCTTCCAGAAGAGAAATATATCCTTTTGCTATTGCAATTGGATTAAAGAAATAATGGGCAATTTCTTCCCTGAAAATTTTTTCCTTAGCCAAGCTTTCATCTATAAATCCGAAATAGAAAATTGTTTCTCCATTTTCAATTATTGGATATAACCTTATACTTTTGCTATTTTTTAAATATTTCAACTTTTTCCTCGCCAACCTATCTGCAAAAATTAATTCCTTCTCCTTACTCAAAATAAATACACCATGCCCACTATCTATGCTCGTTATATTTTGCTTTTTGTTTACTATTTTATTATAGGAGAGCATTTCTTCAATCATTAAACAATAAATGCGAAATCTATATATATTGCTAACTTTAATCAAAATTGTTCCCACAGAGCAATTCTTTTTGCCTCCTCATATATTTCTTTCAATGGTATTTTCCTCTTTTCTGCAATCTTCCTGCAATCTTCATATTCTGGTGATATGCTCACTATTTTTCCATTATAATATCCTATTTTAACATTAACTTCACCATATTTTGTTTCTATTTTCCTTATTTCTCTTTCAAGAATATCTCTCTTAACTTTATAATATCTTATGCCTAAAGTAGTTGTCTCTTCAAATATTATTTTTTTAATTTCCTCGATTTTATCATCTGTTGCTAAAACTTTAAGCAAACCTCCAATTCTTCCTTTTTTCATAATTGCTGGCAAAATAAATGCATCTTTTGCCCCACTTTTTATTATTTTTTCAATCAAATAGGGAAAAAACTCTGGATTCATATTATCTATATTTGTCTCTATCATATAAATTCCTTCCTCATCAACTTCCTTTCCAATAACAATCCTTAAAAAATTTGGAATTGCAAGCTTCTTTGCTCCCATTCCATATCCAATTTTTTTTACTTCAATTTCAGGGAAGGCAAATTCTGCTAAGCCAAGCAACGCGGCGCCAGTGGGTGTGGTTGTCTCTCCTTCAAGTGATGAAAAAATCACTGGTTTTCCTTTAAGCAGTTCAAGAGTTGCAGGAGCCGGCAAAGGAATGATGCCATGCTCACATTTAACTTTTCCCCTTCCAAGAATAGGAGGAGAAGAATAGAGCTTTTCTATTTTTAAATATTTTAATGCAATTAGAGTGCCAACTATATCAACAATTGTATCAACTGCTCCAAGCTCGTGGAAATGCACCTTTTCAATAGCTATTCCATGAATTTTTGCCTCTACTTTTGCAATTTCTTTAAAAATTTTTTTTGCTTTCTCTTTTATATCTTTATCAATTTCGCTTTCATCTATTATTTTTGAAATATCCTTCAAGTTTCTGAATTTTTTATCAGATGAATAAATTTTTAGAGAAGTTCCTTCAACAACATCTTTAACTTTTTTTGCTTCTATATTTACTTCTATTCCAAGCTTATCAACTTCTTCCCTTAATTTTTTTAAAGGAAAGCCTGCATCGATAAGAGAAGCAAGAAACATATCCCCGCTTATTCCAGATACTATATCAATATATGCAATCATTTTATCCTCCTTTCTATAAGATGGGCAGCAACTCCTGCCCCAAATCCATTATCAATATTAACAACAACTATTCCAGGAGAGCAGCTGTTTAGCATGCCCATTAATGAAGCAAGCCCACCCAATCCTGTTCCATATCCAATGCTTGTAGGAACCGCTATAACCAGCGAAGAAGTAAAATTTGATATTATTGTTGGAAGTGCTCCATCCATTCCAGCAACAGCAATAACAACGCTTGCATTTTCAAGCTCCTCAGCAAAATTAATAAGCCTATGAATGCCAGCAACTCCCACATCATATATCCTTTTTACCCTGCTTCCAAGCTCTTCAGCGGTTATGCTCGCTTCTTCCGCCACCCTTATATCTGCGGTGCCTGCGGTTGCAACTACTATATAACTTTTTCTCCTCGATTTTTTCTTTTTGCCTATTACAATCATTCCACATTCTTTATAATATCTACAATTTTCTAAATGTTTTAGCATTTCATATATTTCATCATTTGCCCTTGTTATGAAAATTTTCTCCCTTGAAAGCATTTCCTCAACAATTTTTTTTATCTGCTCCTTTGTTTTCCCTTCAGCATATATCGCTTCTGGAATTTCTCTTCTTATCCTGCGATGAAAATCAATTTTTGCAAAACCAAGCTCTTTAAATGGCAAAATTTTCAGCATTTTTTTTGCTTCCTCAATACTTATTTTTCCTTCTTTTAGCTTTCGAAGCAACTCATCAACTTCCATCATGTCAATAAAATTGTAAAATTTAAATTTTTATGATATAGGCAATGTTTCTTCTGCTTTATATGCCTATAAAAAATTTAGTATCAAAGTGCAAAAATAATTTATATCATGCATTAATAACCACATGTTCAATCCAAAAATGGAAAAAATAAGCAGAAAGGAGCTTGAAGAAATTCAGCTTAAAAGGCTTAAAAGAATAGTTATGCATGCTTATAAAAATGTTCCATTTTATAGAAAAAAATTTGATGAAGCTGGAATAAGCCCAAGAATAAAAAGTTTGGAAGATATAGAAAAGCTTCCATTTACAACAAAAGATGATTTCAGAAAAAATGCTCCTTTTGGATTGCTTGCTTATCCCTTAGAAAAATATATTGAACTGCATGCTTCTTCTGGAACAACTGGCGAACCAATAACTGTTTGCTATACAAAAAAAGATATTGAAGTGTGGGCTGAAGTGATGGCTCGCTGCTTGGCTATGGCTGGATTAACTAAAAATGATATATTTCAGATTCCAATCCCATATGGCACATTTACTGGAGCTTTTGGCTTCCATTATGGGGGGCAGAAAATAGGAGCGCTTATTATTCCTACTGGCAAGGGAGAGAGCGAGAGACAGATAAGGCTTATGAAATATTATGGAACAACTTTCATAGCAGGAGTTGCTTCTTATGCTTTGCATCTTTCAGAAGTAGCGAAAAAAATCGGGATTGAGCCATCTGAACTTAAAGTAAGGAATGGAATCTTTGGAGCGGAAATTTTCACAAAAGCAATGAAAGAAAGGATAAGCAGAGATTGGAATATGGATGTTCATGATATATATGGTTTAACTGAAATGTGCGGGCCAGGTGTTTCTGCTGATTGCGATGAGCATGATGGATTGCATTTATGGGAAGATCATTTCTTTCCAGAGATAATTGATCCAAAAACTGGAGAAAAGATTGAAAAAGAAGAAAAAGGCGAGCTTGTTTTAACAACTCTAACTAAGGAAGGATTGCCAGTTATAAGATATAGAACAAGAGATATAACCTTTTTTTATGATGGAATATGCAATTGTGGGCGAACCCATTTAAAGCATGCCTTTATAAAGGGAAGAAGCGATGATATGATAATAATAAAAGGAACAAATATATTTCCAAGCCAGATAGAAGAAATTATAATGAAAGATGCTCGTCTTGGAAATAACTGGCAAATGATTATAGATGATAATTTAAAAGTAATAGTAGAAGGAGCTAAAGAATATAGCAATGAAGAAAAAAGAAAAATTGAAGAAGAAATAAAAAAGGAGATAAAAATAATTACTACGCTAAGCGTTGATGTAGAAGTTGTGCCTCCTTTTTCCCTTCAAAGAAGCGAGGGAAAAGCAAAAAGAGTTATTGATAGAAGAAAAATTTAAATAAAAAATTTAATTTATTTTTTTGGAGGCTGAAAATGAATAGCAGGATATTGAAAAGGATAGGGGGTTTGTGTATTGGGGTAGTGATAATAATTAGCTCTTTTACAGCAAGGATAGAAAACAAAGTCAATGCAACACAAAGCTTAGAAACATTGAATGAGAATATGGACGCCGGCGGATATAGCCAATATTTCAATGATACATGGAAGTTTAATATTTCAACGCTTCAATGGACAAAACTTTCCCCTGTAAAATCCCCACCACCTCAATGTCATGCAACGCTATTGAATATCGGCAATAGCAAACTTATACTTACTGGTGGAATAAAGATGGTCGGGGATATAGGTGTTGGATCTTTAGAAGATAATATTTGGTATTATGATATATTCCAGAATACATGGCTATCTCCCACCGTAAATTCCCGAAGCTGGCGTAAATTTGGATACGACCAAGATATGTCTTTCTATTTCCCGTATCCTTCTTTGCCCAATAACCAACAGTTTGTTAAATATTGGAACTGTTCTGGAGGATTCCGCTTCCTCCTTACGGCGGATATAAACGCGGATGGAAAAGTTGAATTGGTAGGGGACACAATTGAAGGTAATGAAGGTAAACTGCGAGTTTATTCTTTTTCAGGTGTGATTCTAAAGGAAATCAATATTAGTGGCGATATGTATCCGTGGGGAGATTTTGCGGGTGGGCTGGGTGTCCTTGCTGATATTTGTGGAGGTGTGAATGGCTCAGAACCCTCGGATGGGGTACCGGAAATATTGGGTTGGAGTAAAACTAATGGCACGACAGGTAACATATATGTGTATAGTGGGGGGGCACCTGGAACACCACCTTTGGGTATATTGTTAAAAACATTCCAGAGATTTTGTGCTGGTGACGGGGGTTGGTGTCCTGTAGATGTGATAAATAAAACAACCGGATCGGTTCTTACTCTTCTCTTTGCAAATTACTGGGGCAACCCTCGGGGACCAGTACTTTGGAATTATGAAACAAATACACAATTATGGTACTACAGTATTGGACCATGGTGTGGACGAGATACGATGATAACAGGTGATTATGATAATGACGGAAAAATCGAAATTTTAATGGGCGGTTTCTCCACGCATAATGGGGGTTGGGGTAATGGTGTTGGAGGAAATACTACAACTACAGACAGTAACACATATGCAATATTTATAAACGAATATGGCTGGGAGAAATGGACAAAGATTATAGGAGAAGGTGGAATATTTGTAAGGGCTAGTGATTTGGACAATGATGGCTTAACAGAAATTATACTCATTGAAACACATGGTGGCGCATACCCCGGATCATGCAAAGTTCATATCGCAGATACATCGACTGGTAACATTCTAAATACATATTATGGGCCTTTTAATGGCGGAGGATGTCAAGGCTCCGCTGTTGCAAATGTAACTGGCGACGATAAAAAAGAAATAATAATTAATTTTGAGGACGGGGTATTAAGAATCCTTGACTCAAATCTTAACTTAACAAATAGTATATCAGGAGTAAAAGGTACTGTGGTTATCAATGATATTAATGGTGACGGAAAAAATGAAATCATTGTTGCCAATAACATGGCACAAAAATTGCAAGTATTTACAGGAGAATTACTGGAATTATGGAATTATTCTTATCTGGGAAAAATGGAGGTAATTTTATCAGATTTGAACAACGACGGTTACAATGAAATTATTCTGTATGGCTCTAACGGAATCGAAGTGCTTGGTGTACATGTTGAAGAAAATCATGCACCTGTTGCAGTTAATGATAGCTACACTACTGATGAAGATGTGGTTTTGAATATTCCAGCTCCAGGAGTATTAGCAAATGATTATGATGCTGATGGAGATACTTTAACTGCAATTCTTGTAAGCAATCCATCTCATGGAAGCGTTATTTTTAATTCAGATGGCTCATTTACCTATATACCAGAAGCAAATTATCATGGTGAAGATAGCTTTACATATAAAGCAAATGATGGAATAGCTTATAGCAATGTTGCAACAGTTTATATTACAATAAATAGCATAAATGATGCTCCTGTTGCAGTTGATGATTATGCAACTGTAAATGAAGATTCATCTGCAAATATGATAGATGTTTTATCAAATGATTATGATATAGATGGAGATACCTTAACA